>NZ_SRLW01000149.1:0-23883 GCF_006518215.1 Myxococcus sp. AB025B | reverse complement strand
CCCGCGAGCCCCGCCAGCCAGCCCATCCGCTTCGACCCCGCTTTGTCGGACATGACGCCCGAATACCGCGCACCTCGCGCACATGGCAACCAACGCTTGTCATGCCGCAATGCATCACAAACCAGGCGGATGCTCGAAACATGAAACAACACATTCAAGACTGACTCGGGTGTCAACGTGGGCTATAGACCGGACTTCCCCCCAAACCCGGAGGAGCCTGCATGAAGCGCGTACTCGTGGCGTGCCTCGCTGTCGCCGCGCTGATGGTCCCCAGCGCCGCCCGCTCGGAAGTCATCGTCTCATCCATCGTCAGCGTGCTGGTGGATGGCGGCAACAACTACAACTGGCAGAAGGTGGAGCTGCCTGGGACGAAGTGTGGCAATGGCTCCCAGTTCAAGTTCTTCATCCACAAGACGAACTCGCCCAACCTGCTGATGCTGCTCGAGGGCGGCGGCGCGTGCTGGGACTACGACACCTGTAGCGGCCGCGCGGGCCTGTTGGGCGCGGCGAACCCCAACGGCATCGCCGACGACTACATCACCCAGTTCACGGCGAAGTACGTCTCGCCGCTCGTCAACGGCGCGGACCCGGGCCTGCCGGGCCGCAGCAAGACGAACCTGGTGACGAACGGCTGGAACATCGTCTACGTGCCGTACTGCACCGGCGACGTGCACATCGGCAACAACGTGAAGACGTACGTGGACCAGACGGGCGCGAACCCGCCGCTCACGTGGCACCACAACGGCTACGCCAACACGCTGGCGGTGGCGAACTACGCGAAGACGCAGTTCCCCAACGTGCAGAAGTTCCTGATGACGGGCTACAGCGCGGGCGGCACGGCGACGTCGGCGGGCTACTACTTCGCGCGTCGCATCATCAACCCGGCGCGGGGCTACCTGCTCAACGACTCCGGCCCCATCTTCCTGGCGCCCAACGCCAACTTCAAGTCGCGCGCCCTGCACGACAAGATTCGCGAGTCGTGGAACCTGAACTCCGTGTTCGGGCTGCTGCCCGCGTCGTTCAGCCAGAACGACTTCGGCACCATCAACCGCATGGTGGCCACGGAGTTCCCGAACGACCAGCTGGCGTACACGGGCTACACGCGGGACTACAACTACTCGCGCTTCTCCTATGAGCGCTTCCACACGCCGAACGACAAGGAGTCCGTGCACGCGTACTGGAAGACGGACGAGGCGGCGCTGGTGACGGAGCTGAGCAAGTACAACAACTTCAGCTACTTCATCCCGCACGAGCGCGCCATCAACTCCAGCCACTGCAGCACCATCATCACCTTCATCGGCTCGCACGCCTGCCAGCAGATGGAGAAGAAGAAGTGGTACGAGTACATCTCCGCGCCGTGGCAGTCGTGGACGTGCCGCAGCGAGTTCGTGGGCATGGACGTGTTCCTGCAGCGCTTCGTGAACAACAACCAGCGCGTGCGCATCTACGAGCCGCCCAACGGCTACAACGCCGAGGACCCGGGCATGGGCATCGTCGCGCCGCTCATCAACGGCGCGCTCGGCGGGTAATCCCTCCCGAGGCGTGAGGTGACTGGCGGCGGGGCGGCGGAGGCGACTCCACGTCCCGCCGCTGGTGTTTGGAGGGACAAAGGCGCTAGAGGCCCAAGGCGCCATGGACAACCTCACCCACGGGCTGCTCGGACTGGCCATCGGCGCGCTGCGCCGCCCCGACGTGCGTCCCAGCGCCCCGGAGCGGTCGACGCCCACGGACCGGGCGGTGCTGCTGGCGAGCGTGCTGGCCGCGGAGCTGCCGGACCTGGACACGCTGCTGGCGCGGGGCGACGCGGTGACAGTGGCGCTGCACGCGCACCGGGGGTTGTCCCACTCGCTGCTCTTCACGCCCGTCGTCGCCCTGGGGGCCACGCTGGTGGCGCGGGCGGTGTTCCGGGGCGCGCGGTGGACGCCCGTGCTGGTCACCAGCCTGGTGTCGGTGGTGTTCGCGCACCTGCTGCCGGATTTGTGGACGGGCTGGGGCACCCGGGTGCTGCTGCCCTTCTCGGACGCGCGGCTGAGCCTGGACTGGACGGTGGTGGTGGACCCGTGGGTGACGCTGCCGCTCGTCGTGGGCGCGGTGGTGGCCTGGCGGCGGCGGGCGGTGTGGCGCAAGGCGGTGCTGGTGGGGCTCGCGTGCGCCATGGCGTATGTCGGCGCGCGGGTGGTGTCGTGGGGCGCGCTGACGGGGCGTGTGGACCGGGCCTATCCCGAGGCCCAGGCGGTGCGCGTCTTCCCTGCCCCGCTGTCGTTCCGCACGTGGCGGTACGTGGCCCGGCTCCCGGGCGACGTGCTCGCGGCGGGGGAGCTGTCGCTCTTCGGGGAGCCGCGCGAGGACCGCCGGGTGGTGGCGCCGGTGGAGGTGCTTCCCGAAGATTTGAAGGACATCCCCACCGTGCGCGAGGCGCTGGCGTGGGCGCGCTTCCCCGTGGTGACGGTGGTGCCGGTGGAGGGCGGGCGCGAGGTGCGCATCGCCGACCTGCGCTACCACCTGCGCGGCGAGCCGACGCTCACGTTCGTGGTGCGCGTGGACGCGGGTGGACAGGTGACGGACGCGCGGCTGGAGCGCGGAGGGAGCGCGTCCGAGCTCTTGCGGCGGTGGCGTGGTGAGGCTGCGCGCGAGGCACGCCCCGACTGAGGCGGAGTCATGCGCTCGGGGGAAGGAGGCCGCGACTCGCGCGCGGAAGCGGCGCAAGTGGCCCGCCCCGACTGAAGCAGCGCAGTCACATGCTCGGACGAAGGAGGCCGCGACTCGCGCGCGGAAGCGGCGCAAGGGGCCCGCCCCGACTGAAGCAGCGCAGTCACATGCTCGGACGAAGGAGGCCGCGACTCGCGCGCGGAAGCGGCGCGAGTGACTCGCCCCGGTTGAAGCAGCGGAGGCATGCGCCCGGGCGAAGGAGGCCGCGACTCGCGCACCGAGGCGGCACGCTCGCCCCCGGAAAGAGCCTCGCGGCGGGGTGGTGCTTCCCGCCGCGAGGAGGGACCGTCAGGTCAGCCCGGAAAGGGGCCCCTTGAAGTCCTGATGGCCGAAGGTGTTCACGTTCACCCCGAAGGCCTGGGCGATGGACACCAGCAGCTTGTTGTGCGCGACGGCGCCCGGCAGCGGCGTGCCCGGCCCGCCCCAGTTGTTCAGCGGGTTGGAGCCCGCCGGACGCAGCCGCAGGAAGCGGCCCATGCGGAACTTCCCGCCCGCGCCGCCCGCGAGCACCGTGGGCACGCGCACGTTCATGTGCCCGGACGCATCCCCCAGCTCGTTGCCCCAGAGGATGAGCGTGTTGTCCAGCGCCGTGCCGCTGCCCTCCTGCACGGAGGCCAGGCCGTTCATCAGGTACGCCACCTGCTCGGCGTACCAGCGCTGCACCTTCACCATCTTCCCGCGGATGTCCGAGCGCAAGGGCTCGTCCGTCACGTCCAGGCGGTGCGCCAGGTCGTTGTGCGTGTCCTCGTGGATGCCGAGCCAGGGCATCGACGGGCCGGGAATCGTCAGCGTCGCCACGCGCGTCAGGTCACACGCGAAGGCCCGGACGATGAGGTCCAGGTGCAGCCTGGTCAGCGTCGGCATGTTGTCGAGGTTGCCGAGCTGGCCCAGGTCGAACGCCGGGGGCGCCGTGCCGCCGCTGCACGCGGCCTCCGCCGGCAGCGGCTCCTGCTGCGCCGGCGTGGGCGTGGTGCTCAGCGTGCCCAGCCGTCGCTCGATGTCGCGCAGCGACTCCAGGTGCGTCTCCAGCTTCTGCTTCTCCGCGCCCGCCAGCCGCTTGCTCAACCGGGTGGCGTCCTTGATGAGGTAGTCCAGGAGGCTCTTGCGACGCGCGGTGTTCTGCGCCGCCTCGCCCGGGTCCTGCGAGGGCGACGGCGCGTTGCCGAACAGGCGCTGGTAGACGCCCGCCGGGTCTCGCTCGAAGGGCACGCGGCCCCCGTTCGGCGTGAAGCTGATGCTGTTGTAGACGTGCTGGCCGCCGAACTGCTCCCAGGCGTTGAGCTGGATGGAACGGAAGCGCGTGGCGCCCCCAATCTGCGCCGCCAGCACCTGGTCCAGCGAGGCGTTCTCCGGCAGGTCGTCACCGCTGGCGGTGTTGACCTTGCTGCCGGTGAGGAACGTGAGCGGACCGCCCTCGTGGCCCGTCAGGCCGTGCTCGTAGAGCACCTGGTAGTCCAGGCCGTCCAGCACCAGCAGCTTGGAGCGGTGGGCCTGGAGCGGCTGCAGCATGGAGTTGGGGAAGTCGAGCGTGAAGTCCGTCTCCCCACCCTGCGGGTTCCAGTACTCCGGAAGGCACCCGTGGGCGGTGAAGATGGCGATGAAGCGCAAAGGCGGCGTGGTGGCCTGGGCGTACGCGTCCGTGGTGCCGAGCAGGTTGGCCAGGGGCAGCGCCGCCGTCGAGCCCGCCAGGGCCTGGAGCAGGGAGCGTCGGGAGAGATTGCGGAGCATGGTGGCTACTCGGGGGAAGTGGTGCGCCGGTGGACGAAATAGGGGGAGCGGACGAGCGCCACGAGCGCGTCGCCCAGCTTCAGCTTCGGGTCCGCGCGGAAGCTCCTGCGCATGTCCTCCAGCGTCCTGGCATCGACGGTGTCCTCGTCGCGGCCCATGACGTAGCGGAACAGCTGCAGCGGCACGCAGTTGGCCACGTCCGGGCTCTCCGACAGGAAGCGCGCGAGCGCGGCGCCGCCGGTGAACGGGTGCGTCCCGTCCTCCGTGACGACCGAGCCGCTGGCGTCCACCGGCAGGCCGTTCTCCTCCGTGCGGTACTTGCCCAGGCCGTCGTAGTCCTCCATGCCGAAGCCGATGGGGTCCAGGTCGCGGTGGCAGCCCGCGCAGGCCGGGTTGTTGGTGTGCGCGGCGAAGCGGGCACGCGTCGTGGCGGTGGGGTCCACCGCGGGCGGGATGATGATGATGGACGGCGGCGGCGGCGGCACCTCGCGGCACAAAAGGCGCGTGAGGACGAACTTGCCGCGGCGGATGGGCGAGCTCGAGTCGAACAGCGCGTACGTCGTCAGCACGCTGGCGTGCGTGAGGATGCCCACGCGGTTGGCTGGCAGCGGCACGCGGCCCGTGGTGCCATCCGGCGTCAGCGTCGTGCCATAGAACAGCGACATGCGCCCGTCCGCGAACGTGTAGTCGGCGCCGAGCAGCTCCTTGATGGAGGCCTCCTCGTTGGCGAGCACGTGGTTGATGAACGTCAAGGTCTCCGTGCGGCTGGAGTCCTTGAACGCCGCGCTGAAGTCCGGGAACACCTGGTTGTTCTTGTTGAGGCTCTCCAGGCCGGACAGGCCCAGCCACTCGATGATGAAGCGCTGCAGGTACTGCTGGGACTGCTTCGTCTTCAGCAGGCGCCGCGCGTGCGACTCGCGCACGTCCGCGGACTTGAGCACGCCCGCGGCGGCGGCGGCCGTCAGCTCCACGTCCGGCGGAGAGCCGGTGATGGCGAACGAAATCGCGGAGGCGATCTCCTGCTGCGTCAGCCACACGACTTGATTGGCGGGCGCGCCGGACTCACCCAGCTCCGTGCGGTACAGGAAGGACGCCGACGTCAGCACGGCCTGGATGACGTACTCGGCCGCGGCCTTGGGGCTCGTGTCCTTGCGGACCGCCTTCCACAGCTCGAGCAGGTCCGTCTCCTCCTCGGCCACCACGGGGCGCCGGAAGGCGCGGGCTCCCAGCGCGCGGATGAACGCGCGGGCGCAGTCCTCCTCGTCCTTCCCCGCGGCGCACTCGTACTCGCTGGCCAGGTTGTTGGCGGCGACGGGCCCCCAGTTGCGCTCCGCCGCGCTGTCGAGCTGGTCCGCGAGCAGCGGCGTGACCTGCAACCGGTCATGCGTGGTGAACCCCAACAGCGTGTCCTCGGGCGCGAACAGCTGCGCCATGGGCACCGGCGTGGGGTTCTTCACGATGGAGTAGACGCTGTTGTCGTACTCGGCGCGGGTGATGCGGCGCACGCGCGCGGGGGCTGCCTCCGTGACCTCTGGAGGGTCTCCGCCGGATGAGTTGCCTGAGCAGGAGGCGGTCACCAACAACAGCGCCGCGGGGAGGCAGTAACGGATGATTCGCATACGAAAGGCACCCTCTGAGCCAGCAGCCCCTGGAAACCCCCTCTTGAAGCGCCGGAACGCAGCGGAGTCTAACCGCGCGCCCTGTCGCGTCCTCCGGACTTTTTGGTGAGTTCAGTGAGGGCCGCGCTCCACGCTCTTCCAAGCCCGCGAGAAACACTCCCGCTCGCCCGACAGTGGCCTACGTCCACATCGCGCTCCACACGCGCAAAGCCTGCGCGCATGGAGTGGGAGTGGACCCACGCGACACCTGACCACCCACACGCGGCGCGCCGGGTGGCTCGTGCTCCGAGCGGACGAGCACGCCGCGCGTGGGTGACAGGGATTGACTCAACCTGGAGGCACGCGGTGCTCGACGCCCGAGGGGCCCGCGACGACGAGGTCCGTGACGAGGTTGAGGAACAGGCCGTGCCCCACGATGCCCGCGCGCGAGTCCAGGCGCGCGGCGAGTGACGCGGGCGTGTCGATGGGACCCAAGGCGCAGTCGAGCACGAGGTTGCCCTGGTCCGTGTGGAAGGGACTGCCATCCGCGCGAGTGCGCGGTGTCACGCGCGCGCCGAGCGACTCCAGGAACAGCCACTGCGAGCGCCAGCCGAAGGGCAGCACCTCCACCGGCACGGGCCAGTGCGTGCCGAGCCTCGGTGACAGCTTCGCCACGTCCGCGACGATGACGACGCGGCGGCTGGCCTGCGCGACAATCTTCTCGCGCAGCAGCGCCCCGCCGCCGCCCTTGATGACGGACAGCTCAGGAGCGACCTCGTCCGCGCCGTCAATGGTGACGTCCAGCACCGGCTGCGCGTCCAGCGTGGTGAGCGGCACCCGCAGCTCCCGCGCGAGTGCCTCGGTGGCGAGCGAGGTGGGGACGCCGAGCACATCGAGCAGCAGCCCGCGCTCTCGCCGCGCCGCCAGCGCGCGCACCACGAAGGCCGCGGTGCTGCCCGTGCCCAGGCCCACCCGCATGCCCGCACGGAAGAAGCGCTCCACCGCCGCCTCCGCCGCCTCGCGCTTGTAGCGCGCCGTCTGCTCGGCCGCGTCGTCCGCCATCACCCGCTCCTTCCTCACCTCGCGAGAGAAACGTACAACGCCCCCCTCGCGCCCATCAGGGACAACCTGCTTCCCACCCCGCACGGGGACAGGGTGGGAGGCAGCCCGCACCGAGCGCTCACCTGGCGGGGGGTGAGCGGATGGGGCTAGAAGCGGAACACGGTGGCGTCGAAGCCGCCCGCGTTGACGTTCCCGGGCAGGCTGCCCCAGGAGTAGCCCACGACGTACACGCCGCCGTCGGCGCCCACCGTCACCGCCTGGCCCCGGTCGGAGGCGCTCGAGCCCACCTGCCGCGTGCCCAGGGGCTTGCCCGCGGTGTCGTACGAGCTGACGAACACGTCGCTGCCACCCAGCACGACGTTGCCGTCCAGCGCGCCCGACGTGTGCCCCACCAGGTGCACGCGACCGTCAGCTCCCACCGCCACGCCCTGTGCGTAGTCCGTCGTGGTGGTGCCCAGCTGCCGCGTCCACTGCTTGACGCCCGCCTCGTCGTACTTCACCAGCACGGCGTCGTAGGTGCCCACGCGGACATTCCCGTCGAGCGCGCCGAAGGTGTAGCCGGAGACGTAGGCCGCGCCGGACGCATCCACGGCGACCCCCGTGGCGTAGTCGTCACTGTTCGAGCCGAGCTGCCGCACCCACGCCTGGTTCCCCGCCACGTCGTACTTCGCCAGGAACAGGTCCACCGTGTTGTTCGTGGACGTGACGCCGTCGAGGCTGCCCTGCGTGTAGCCGGCCAGATAGATCTCCTCGCGCGAGCTCACCGCCACGCCCAGGGCCACGTCGCCGCGCGAGCTGCCGAACTGGCGCATCCAGTACGGATTGCCGCCGGTGTCGAGCTTCGCCACCACCACGTCGTAGTTGCCCGGCGTCGGCGTGCCGTCGATGCGGCCCAGCGAATAGCCCGCGAGGAAGAGGCCGTCCTGTCCCGACGTGCGCGTGACGGCCAGGCCCGTGGCGAAGTCATCCGTCTGCGTGCCGTCCTGCCATACCCACTGGAGCACGCCCGACGCGCTGAGCTTCAGCACGAAGAAGTCCGTGCCGCCCTTGTTCACGTACGGCAGGAAGCTGCCCCAGGTGTAGCCGGCGACATAGACGTTGCCCGCCGCGTCCGCCGTCACCGCGAGCGCCCGGTCATTCATCGCCGTGCCCACCTGACGCACCCAGTGCACCTTGCCGTCCGTGCCCTGCTTCACGACGAACACGTCCTGCCCGCCCGCCGCCGGCCCTTCGCCGAACTGCCCGCCGGTGTGCCCCGCGACATAGACGGCGTCACCGACCGAGGCCACGGCCAGCGCCTGCTCATCCGCGGTGCTTCCGAGCTGTCGTTGCCAGACGGGTGCGTTCAGGGCCTGGGCACTCGCCAGCGGTGCTCCCAGGATGGCCACCGCGCTCGCGACCGCACCTGCGCCACACCACCACTTCCGAACCATGGGCGACTCCTCTCGAGATGAAGGTTCCGCCCCGTACTCTGGCGCGGGGGAAGGCCCTGGCGCATCTCGCAAAGGACTCCGCACCTCCTGTCCGAAAGGTGCGACGCGGAGCGTTGTGCACTCCGCGTCCTTGCGGGGGCGCGCCGACGCGTGCCCCCCACTTCACAAGCTCAGATGTTCCAGCTGCCTCGGACACCCAGCATGACCGACCCGTACGGGCCGTCGTCCGCGTAGCCGAGCGGCGACGTGGTGGTGGGCAGCGGCGAGGGCAACGTCACCGTGGTGTCGCCCGAGCGCGTGGTGTAGCGCCCGACGGTCGCCGTCAGGAACGGGCCGAACGACAGGGAGTGACCCAAGCGCCACTTGCCACCCACCGTGACGTTGGCGAACTCGGGGCCCCGCGTGCTGCTCTTCAGCTTCAGGTTCGCCGCGAGCGGGCCCTGCGGTCCCTGCACCTGCGTGGGGCCGGAGTTCTCGTTGCGCAGGATGACCATGCCGAAGCCCAGTCCGACGAACGGGTCGAACGAGGCCGTGGGCGAGAAGTGATACTGGACCTGCGGACCGAAGCGAAGCTGCGAGGCGGCGCACTCCCAACCCTCGAAGCAGGAGTACGGATTCTCCTTGGTCAAGATGTGCGTGTAGCTGCCGTAGGCGCCGATGAACCAGTTCGGCGTCACCCGGTAGCCCACCTCCGCCACCACGGGCACCGCGCCGTTGGCCGCGTCGCTGAGCTTCACATCACCGATGGTCTGATTCAGCCGCAGACCATTCTTGTAGACGTACCCCACGCCTGCCTGGAACCCGAGTCCGACGGTGACTTCCAAACCTGTCGGCGCACTGTACGTCGCGACTTCCTGCGCGCTCGCGCCCGCCGAACCCAGTGCAACCGCTGCCGCCAGGGCCCAACTCAGCCTTCCCGTCATAAACCCCTCCGTCGAGTGGAGCGTTGAATCTAGAACAAGCCGCATCTCACAAGTAAGCCGCGTTGCGTCAGGATTACAGTTGTGACGGTGGGTCAGCGATGACTGTCAGGGATGTGCACAATGCGGGGCATGAACGTCACCCTCGAACAGGCCCGGGCGCTGGACGCACTGGCACGACACGGCACCTTCGCGGCGGCGGCCCAGGCGCTCGGAAAAGGGCACACGGCGGTGCTCTATACACTGCGGACGCTCGAGGGACAGACGGAGCTGGAGCTGTTGGACCGGCGGGGCTACCGCACCCGGCTGACGGCCGCGGGCGAGCGGGTGCTGGAGCACTGCCGCAAGTTATTGGCAGTGGAGCGCGACCTGGAGGCGACGTGTGCGGAGATACGCGCGGGGTGGGAGCCCACGTTGCGAATCGTCTTCGACGGCGTCTTCCCGGCCGAGCCACTGCTACGCGTCGTGAAGGCGCTGAGGGCGGAGGGAGCGGGCACGCGCTTCCATGTGTCGTCGGAGTTCCTCGCGGGCGTGGAGGCGGCCTTCACGCGGGACGACGCGGACCTCATGGTGTCGGTGCTGCCGCCCGCGCTGCCGGGGCTGAAGAGCTACGCGTTGCCGGAACTGGAGGCGATGCTCGTGGCCCACCGCGCCCATCCGCTGGCGCGGCGGCGTCGAGGCGTCATCAGTGAAGAAGAGCTGTCCGAGCACCTGCTGCTCACGGTGCGTGGCTCGGACCCCCGGCTGCAGCTGAGCACGGTGTCGCTGGAGCTGCGCTCCACGGTGCACCTCAACGACTTCGCGGCGAAGAAGGCGGCCATCCTGGAGGGCCTGGGCTACGGGTGGCTGCCCGAGCACCTCGCGTCGAAGGAGCTGCGGCGCGGAGAGCTCAAGCTGCTCAAGCCCGCGAGCGGCTCCACGCACGCCTTCCTCCCCAAGCTCCACCACCGCGCGGGCGTGAGGCTGGGCCGCGCCGCGCGCCGCGTGGTGAAGGCGCTCACCGGCACCGAGCCGCCGCAGTAGCGCTACTTCGTCGCCGTGGTGCAGTCGCCCGACACGTTCGTCGCCGCGCGGCCGTCCACCTGGTTGTCGCTGAAGACGTTGTCGTCCGTCACCACCAGCTCCACGCCGCCGCTGCCGCGGTTGCACACCACCACCGCGCCCGCGCCCGCGCGGTTGCCGACGAACTGGTTGCCGCGCAGGGTGAGCCCGCGCGTGCCCACGTCCTCCAGGTAGATGGCCGCCGCCGGACCGCGCGTCACGGTGTTCCCCACGAAGACGTTGCCCTCCACCAGGTCATTGTTCGGCTGGAAGTAGTGCAGCGCCCCGCCGCCGCCCAGGTCGTAGATGCCCTGCGCGTTGGGCCACGCGAGCAGCGGACGCTGCGCGAGCGAGCTGTCGGTGGCGCCCCGGTAGGCCTCCAGGACGTTGTCGCGGAAGGTGTTGCCGCGCACCACCGAGTCACGCCCGTGCGTCACGCACATCGCCCCGCCGCCCGCCATGGAGGACGTGCCGTCCTGCGCGAAGCGGTCCACGTCCCGGGTGCGGTTGTTCTCGAAGAGGGAGTCCTCCACGCGCGAGCCCACGGTGAACATCAAATCCAACGCGCCGCACTTGGCGGACACCTCGTTGTCGCGGAACACCGCGTGGCGAATCGTCACCGGCCCCGGGTAGTAGGCCCACAGCGCGCCGCGCGTCCGGTCGCGGTTGCCGTTGTAGTCGTTCTTCTTCACCTTCTCGAAGACCATGTGCTCGAAGACGGGGTCGCCGTCGCCCACCGAGCCGTCGCCGAAGAAGTTCATCCCCCACCAGCCGTGGGGGTTGGTGGAGGTGAGGAGCACGGGCTTGTCCGCCGTGCCGCGCACCTGGATGCCGCCGTACACACGCACCTCCACGCGCCCCTCGTGGTGGTTCATCACGCTGTCGGCCGCGCCGGGGTCCACGTCGGCTTGCGTGACGTCGGGGCGCCCCTTGAAGTCGAGGATGACGCCCGGCTCCACCGTGAGCACCTGGCCCTTGGGGATGGTGACGACGCCCTCTGCGTCCCCGACGACGCGGTAGGGAGAGCCCGCCTCGGTGAGCGTGCCCGCCAGGGTCCCCGTCACCACGGTGCCGCCGTCTTCAGGGACCACGATGACGGGCCCTCCGTCACCGCCACCCGGAGTCCCTCCGTCCTCACCGCCGGGCACCACGCCGGGCTTCTCGGGCGTGGAGGAACACGCGGCGAAGGACAACCCCAGGACCACGGCCCACAAGAGGCGCTTCACGGACTCGGAGGCAGACAGGTGCATGGCTCCGCGCGCTAGCACGGCGTCGAGGCGCGCCGCAAACCGCGCCCGGGCTGATAGAAGCCCGCGCCATGGCGAACGACCTCCTCGTGCTCTCCTATTCGGGCTGTTCCACCTGCAAGAAGGCGCTGAAGTGGCTGGAGGCGAAGGGCCTCTCCCCCCGCGTGCGCCCCATCGTGGACGAGCCCCCCACCCTCGCCGAGCTGGACGCGTGGATTGCGAAGAGCGGCCTGCCCGTGCGCAAGTGGCTCAACACCAGCGGCCTGAGCTACCGGGCGCTCGGCAAGGCGAAGGTGGACGCGGCGAGCGAGGCGGACGTGCGGGCCTGGCTCGCCGCCGATGGCAAGCTGGTGAAGCGGCCGGTGCTCGTCACACCCTCGGCGGTGCTGGTGGGCTTCCAGGAGGAGGCCTGGGAGCGCGTGTTCTCCCAGCGAGGCTGAAGGCCGAGCAGCCGGGCGGGCGGACGTGCGCCCGTCCCTCGCGAAGCGCGGCCGCGCGTGAAGATTCCTCTCCATGGAATCCAGCACCAGGCGTCCGCTCGGAGAAATCCTCCTGGAGATGGGGGTGCTCAACCGCGCCCAGCTCCGGGTGGGGCTGGTCCACCACCACGAGACGCAGGTCCCCCTGGGACGCGCGCTGGTGCGCGAGGGCGTGTGCACCGAGGCGGACGTGCTGCGCGGCCTGTCGGCACAGCTCGGCGTGGGCGCGGTGGACCTGGACCTGCAACCTCCGGTGCGCGGCATGGCGGACCTGCTGCCCGCGCGCATTGCCCGGCAGTACCGCGCGGTGCCCCTGCGGGTGGAGCTGGTGCCCATGGAGCAGGGCGAGCGCGAGGTGCTCCACATCGCCCTGCCCGCCCCCGTGTCGCTGGAGGCCGTGGACGCCGTGCGCGCCGTCACCGGCAAGCCGCGCGTCGAGGCCTACGTGGCCTCGGATTCCGCCATCACCCGCGCGCTCTCCGAGCTGTACGGCTTCGAGGAGCCCGCCGAGCCCGCCGCCACGCCCGCGCCCGCCCCCGGTGGGCACCTGCTGCTCTACGGCTGGCCTCCCGTCACCGCCGTGCTCATCTCGCGGCAGCTGGCGCGCAGCGGCTTCCAGGCCCGGGTCGCGACCCCACTGGAGGTCCTCCACACCAGCGCCAACGACCTGGTGCTCGCGCCCCTGCAGGCCATGGAGGGACTGTTGGCCGGCGAGGTCCACATCGAGGGCGCGCTCATCGTCCACGGCACGTCGGACGACGAGGGCTTCGAGCGCGCGCGGAAGCTCGGCGCGCGGGGCTTCCTCGCCAATCCCCGCGACGAGCAGCTGCTCCTGCGCGCGGTGCGCCGGCTGATGCCCGGCGGCGGCTCCTCCATCTCCGGAGAGTCCGGCTCGTCACACCACTCGCACTGACGTGGGCTCGGCGCGCTACCCCTGGAGCAGGCCCAGCGCGTCGAGCACCTCGGGGTACACCTTGCTCGCGAAGTACCGGCCGCCCGCGATGGTGAAGTGCACGCCGTCGCTCATGCGCAGCTTCATCGGCTTCCTGAAGCCCTCGACGCGCGCCTGGAGCAGGGCCTTGCCCCTGGCGTCCGTGAAGTACGGGCGCGTGTCGACGTAGCGCGCGTCCACGCGGGAGCCGATGACCTCGCGCTGGAGGCCCCGGATGAGGGCCAGCTTCTGCTCGAAGCGCTTGAGTCCCGTCGCGGGCAGCTCCAGCCAGATGATCTTCCGTCCCGGCGCGGCGAGCACGCTCGCGAAGGACTCGATGCGCTGACGGTACGCGGCCTCCCACTCGGGCTTGCCCCAGTGGACGGGCTTCTTGCCGTCGCGCTCCAGCAGGGACTGGCCATCATTGCCACCGAGGATGACCACCACCACGTCCGGCTGGTGGCGCTTCACCTCCTCCTCGCCCACGGCCATCCAGTCGAAGAAGTCCGGACGGGCCAGCCCCGTGGAGGAGCGGGCGCGGCGCGACGCGCGAATCGTCGGATGCGCCTCCAGCCGGGCGAGCAGGTAGTCCCCGAAGCCCGTGGCGATGAGGCTGTCGCCGAGCAGCAGCACGGAGCGCGGACGCTCGGCCGCGGGAGCCGCCGCGGCAGGTGGCGATGCTGGCGGCGCGAGCACGGCCTCGGGCCGAGGGCCCGCCTCCGGTCCGGAGGGAGCAGCCCAGGAGAGCCCGGTGGAGAACACGACGAGGACGACGAACCAACCCGTGAAGCGCTTCCGCATTCGGGCCGCACGCTAGCGGCACACCGCCGCCAGGTACACTCCCTTTCACGACGCCTCCCGGGGCCCACCGCCCGACTCACGCCGCCGATACCTTCGGGGTGGACGTCAACCTCGAGAGCCACGGCGCCAGGAGTTCCGCGCAGGCCTCCGGGTGGGTGAAGTACGGCACATGCCCCGCCCCCTTCAGCAGGTGGTGCGGCGTCCCTGGCGGAAGCGATTGCAGCAGTCGCTCCACGGTGGAGGGGGGCACCAGCACGTCCCTGTCCCCCTGGATGCAGAGGCAGGAGACGTCCAGCCGTCGCAGCTCGGGCGGGTGGGCCTCGCGTTGGATGGCGAGCGCGCGATGCCACGTGGTGCCGCGCTCCAGCACCGTCGTGGGGACCACCTCCGCCACCTGCGCGAAGGGGACCGGCTTCCACGCGGCCAGCCCCGCGGCGACCACGCCAGGCCGCGCCCACACGGCGATGGGGCCCATCATCCCGATGAGCAAGCCGCGCGCCCCCAGGTGGGTGGTGCGCGTGAAGGCGCCCAGGAAGGCCACGCCGCGAGCGACGCCCGCCGCCGCCAGGTGCGCGGCCACCATCCCACCGAAGGAGCTGGCCACCACCGCGTCCACCGGGCCCGCCGCGTGCGCCACCTGTCGCGCGAGCGCCCCCGCGCCCACGGCCGCGTGCGCGCCTTCGGGATACTCGACGAGGACGGGACGACAGAGGGGTGACAGCGCCTGGGCGAGCGCGCGGAAGCCGGAGCCTCTCGCCCCCAGGCCGGGCAGCAGGAGCACCCTCGGCCCCTCGCCCCGCCCCACCTCCGTCAGCTGCACGTCCGAGCGCATCTCATTCCCTCGCGGTCGCGGCGGGGAACAGCGTGACGACGCCGCTTCTGCCCGCCTCCAGCGTGGACACCTCCGGTTCCGGGGCGGGCTGCTCCCGCGCCAGCCCCAGGAAGGTCCGGGTGCGCTCATGTCGGGGCCGCTCCAGCACCTGCGCGGGAGGGCCCTCCTCCAGGATGCGTCCGCCGTGCAGCACCAGGACGCGCGAGGCCAGCTCGCGCGCGAAGCGCATCTCGTGCGTCACCGCCACCAGCGTGAGCCCGTCCTCGCGAAGCCGCGACAACAGCGCCACCAGCTCGCCCACGCGCTCCGGGTCCAACGCGCTGGTGGGCTCGTCCAGGAGCAGCGCCTCGGGCTCCATCGCGAGCGCGCGGGCGATGGCCACCCGCTGCTGCTCACCGCCGGACAGCTCGGACGGGTAGGCGCCCTCGCGGTGGGACAGGCCGACCTTCGCGAGCAGCGCGCGCCCCAGCTCCGTGGCGCTCCTCGCGTCCAGGCCCCGCACGTGCCGGGGCGCCTCGGTGACGTTGCCCAGCGCGGTGCGGTGCGCGAACAGGTGCCACTGCTGGAAGACGAAGCCCACGCGGCGGCGGATGTTGGAGACGGCGGCGCCGCTCGCTCGCGACGCACCAGGGCCGAGCACGTCGTCCCCCACCCGGATGGTGCCCGCGTCGAAGGGCTCCAGCCCGTTCAGGCACCGCAAGAGGGTGCTCTTGCCGCCGCCCGAGGGGCCCACCAGCGCCACCACCTCACCCGGCGCGAAGGCCGCGCTGATGCCGTCCAGCACCATGCGCCCCTCGTACCGCTTGCACAGGTCCTTCACTTCAATCATCCGCGCGCCAACCTCGCTTCCAACCGCCTCGCCAGGAGGGACAGAGGGTAGCTCATCGCCAGGTAGAGCGCCGCGCACAGCGCCCCGGGCAACAACCAACTGCGAACATCCACCGCGGTAATCGTCATCCGCTTGGTGAGCTCCACGACGGAGATGACGGACACCAGCGAACTGTCCTTGAGCAGCGCGATGAAGTCGTTGGTGACGCTCGGCAGCGCCACCCGGAAGGCCTGCGGGAACACCACCCGGCGCAGCGCCAGCGGCGTGGACATGCCCAGCGCCAGCGCCGCCTCCATCTGCCCCCGGGGCACCGCCAGCACCCCCGCCCGGTACACCTCCGCCTCGTAGGCCGCGTAGTTCAGCCCCAGCCCCAGCACCGCCGCGCTCAGCGCGTCCAGCCGCAGCACACCCGCGAGCCCGTAGTACAGGACATAGAGTTGCAACAGCACCGGGGTTCCACGGAACACCTCCACGTAGAAGGACGCCAGCCCCGACAGCCACCGGGGCCCGTACAGGCGCACCAGCGCCAGTCCCACGCCCAGCGGCACCGCGAGCGCCATGGCGCCCACGGACACCACCAGCGTCACCAGCGCCGCCTGGAGGAACATCAGGCCCTGGGCCCAGCCGAGCTTCGCCGTGCGCGTCTGCGACAGCACCTCGCGCGTCTGCGCGTCGGTCCACTCCACCATCTTCTGCTGCTGGGCGCTGTCGATGTTCCACCGGGCGAAGATGCGCCGCAGCTCCCCCGAGCGCGCCACGTGCCCGAGCGCCACGTCCAGCGCCGCGCGCAAATCCTCGTCCCCGGGCCGCACCGCGATGGCGTAGTAGCCCTCGCCCACGTCGCCCACCACGCGCAGGCCGGGCCTCGGCTGGCCGTAGCGCTGGGCGATGAGGTCGTCCATCAGCACCGCGTCCACCCGCCCCTGCTCCAGGTCGATGTAGGGCTCCTCCACGCCTTCGTACGGCACCGCCTGGATGCCCTCGCGCTGGAGCAGGTCCCACGCCTGCGAGTTGGCGAGCGTCCCCACCCTCCTGCCACGCAAGGACGAAAGCCCCGTGACGCTGTCGTCCTGCCGCCGGGCCAGGAGCCGCAGCTGGAAGATGAAGTACGGCCGGGTGAAGAGGATGCGTCCGCTGCGCGCCGGGGTGACTTCAATGCCGTTGAGCGCCACGTCGAACGAGCCCCGCTCCAGGGAGGGGATGAGGCTGGACCAGTCGTTCTGCACGAAGCGCGCGCGCACGCCCAATTCCCGCGCCAGCGCGTCCGCCAGCTCCACCTCGAAGCCGCGCATGTGCCCGGGCACGTCCGGGTCCTCCATGGCGTACGGCTCGCCGCCCTGCGCGTCCGCGCCCCAGCGAAGCTCGCCTGCCCTGCGCACCCGCTCCAGCCCGGGCTCCTCCCGTTGGACGCAGGACGTCAACACCACCGCGAACACGAGCAGCGCCCCGCCCCTCCTCCACACACCGCTCACATCCATTTCAGGGACTCCCACTCTGTAGCAGGTGCAGGTGTGACCCAGTATTCAGGTCCTGACACTTTCTCCGGGACTGCGTACTAGAGTGTCGCGACAGAGGAGCCAAGGCGTCATGGAAGCATACAAGGTGCTGGTGGTGGACGACGAGCCGCAGGTGGCGCACGCCTTGAGGCGGCTGCTGCGGCGCGAGGGTTTCGACGTCCAGCTCGCGTTCAACGGAGAAGAGGCGCTCGAGCGGCTGAAGACCTTCAGCCCGGACATCGTCCTGACGGACTTCCGGATGCCGGGGATGACGGGCAGCGAGCTGCTCCAGCGCATCAAGCGCAGCCACCCGCTGGCGCTGCGGCTCATCATCTCCGGCTACGCCGACTTCAAGTCGGTGGTGGCGTCGGTGAACGAGGGCGAAATCTGCCGGTTCATCAGCAAGCCCTGGGATGACGCGGAGCTGGTGACGTACCTGTCGGGCCTGCTGCGCCACCGCGAGACGATGGCCCAGCTCTACGCCCCGTTCCGCGCCGCGCCCCAGGGTGTCAGCGCGGAGGTGAGCCCCACGGACGCCGCGCTCGTCCTGAAGGTCCAGGTGGCGGACCCGTCGTTCCCCGCCGAGCAGGCCGTGTCCATCATCGAGCGCTTCGCGGGCCTGCTGGCCGACGACAGCCTGAAGGTGGTGGGGGGCCTGCTGGAGCGCTTCGGTGGGCGGCTGTCCTTCGTGGCGGAGGTGGGCGGGCCGCAGCGGCTGCGCCTGGAGCTGCCCATGCGCGCCCAGAGCGCGCCGAGTGCTCGACCGGGGCTGGGCGAGGCGTGATGGCCCCGGAGGTCGACGCGGACTGGGTGAACAGCCGCCTCAAGCGCTTCACCCTGCTGGCGTGCCTCCTCATCCACGGTCTGCTCATCGTCAGCCTCTGGGGACGCTGGCACGAGGCCCTCGTCGTGACGGTGGCCTTCGCGGGGGTGACGGGGGCCAACGTGGTGCTCGCGCGGGGGTTCTTCTCGCGGCACACCCGGGCCGCCGAGGCCACGCGCTTCACCCTGAACATGGTGGGCACCGTGGTCTACGGGGTGGTGAGCGACTGGGCGCTGCCGGTGTGGCTGTACCTGCCGCTCAACGCGCTGTGGGTGGACCACTTCGCGGACTCGGGCGCCCGGCGCCGGCTGGCGTTGATGCTGATGCTGGTGGCCGGCGCGGCGCTGGCGGACGGGGCCGCGCCCGAGCTGGCCGCCAGCTTCGTGCTGCTGTCGGTGCTCACCTACGCCATCTCCGAGGGCCGCGTCTTCCTCACGCACTCGACGCTGCGCGAGCTGGCGCGCCAGCACGACGAGCTGGCCCTGGCCCACGAGCAGCTGGAGATGGCCCACCGGCGCGCCCGTGAGCAGGAGCGGCTGTCCAGCCTGGGCATGCTGGCCGCGGGCGTGGCGCACGAAATCAACAACCCCATGAGCTACGTGAAGAGCAACGTGAACGCGCTGCTCATGGACCTGCGCGCGTGCAAGAACCTGCCGCCGGAGCTGCAGGAGTACGTGGACGACGTGCTGCCCGCCACCGCGGATGGCATCCGGCGGGTCGTGGCCATCGTCGCGGACCTGCGGCGCTTCGCGAGGGGAGACCCGGGCGCGCTGGAGGAGTACGACCTCAACGAGGAGATCGCCGTCGCGCTGCGCATCACCCGCACGCAGGTGCAGTCGCGCTGCGAGGTGGAGGTGACGCTGGGCGACTTGCCGCGCCTGCTCGGACGTCCGGGGCAGCTGGCGCAGGTGGTCGTCAACCTCCTGATGAACGCCGCGCAGGCGATGCCCTCGGGTGGGCGCATCCTGCTGACGACGCGCATGGAGGCCGACGAGGCCGTCCTGTGCGTCCAGGACTCCGGGCACGGCATGACGCCCGAGGTGCGCGCGCGGCTGTTCCAGCCCTTCTTCACCACCAAGCCCGCCGGTGAAGGCACGGGCATGGGGCTGGCCGTGGTGCACGGCATCATCACCTCGCACCAGGGACGCATCGACGTGGAGACCTCGCCCCAGACGGGCACGCGCTTCACCGTCCGCCTCCCACGCATCCCTCCGCTCGCCATGCACCTGCCCGGACTGTCAGGCGGAGTCCCCACCCCGCCGAAGTCGCATCCGGACACGGCCTGAGCCCGCACGCGACTGTCCCTCGAGAGCGCCATGTCCTCCTCGCCGCCCGCCTTCTCCAGTCGCTTCGAGCCTCGCTACGTGGAGGACCCGTATCCGCTCTACGAGCGCCTGCGCCACGAGTCTCCCGTCCACTTCAGCGAACAGCTGCACCTGTGGGTCGTCTCCCGCTACGAGGACATCAAGGCGGTGGTGCTCAACCCGGACGACTTCCTGTCGGCCAACGCCTTCCGCAACCCCGTGCCGCCCGCGCCGGAGGTGCTCGCGGTGCTGGCGGAGGGCTACCCCCAGGTCCCCGCGCTGGTGGACGACGACCCGCCCAACCACACGCGCATGCGGGTCATCGTCAACAAGGCCCTGGCGCCGCATCGGCTGAGCGCGATGGAGGCGCGGGTGTCCGCGATCGCGACGGAGCTGCTGGACGGCTTCGCCCACGAGGGGAAGGCGGACCTGGTGGAGCGGCTGGGCTACCCGCTGCCCGCGCGCGTGGTCGGCGCCATCATGGGGCTGCCGGACTCGGACGTGACGCGGCTGAAGCAGTGGACGGAGGACCTGGTGGTGATGTCCGCGGGCAACGCGCCCGTGGAGCGGCAGGTGGAGTGCGCCAGGGGGCTCGTCTCCATCCAGAAGTACCTGGCGGAGCACATCGCCGCGCGGCGACGCGCGCCCACCGATGACCTCATCAGCGCCCTCATCGAGGCGCGGTACGAGGACACACCGCCGCTGAGCGACGTGGAGCTCATCAGCCTCATCTCCATGCTGCACTTCGCCGGGCACGAGACGACAGCGAACCTGCTGGGCAACCTGCTCGTGTGGGTGCTGCGCGCGCCGGAGCGGCTGCGCGAGCTGCGGGAGGAGCCGGGCCGCATCCCCCGGGCGATTGAAGAGACGCTGCGGCTGGACGCGCCGGTGCAGGGGATGATGCGCACCACGCGCCGCCGGGTGACGCTGGGCGGCGTGGAGGTGCCCGAGGGCGCGCGGCTGCTGGTGCTCTATGCGTCGGGGAACCGGGACGAGACGGTGTTTCACGCGCCCGGCGAGGGCGTGCTGCGTCGTCCGGACGTGGGCAAGCACCTGGGGTTCGGGATGGGCATCCACTATTGCATCGGCGCGCCGCTGGCGCGGATGGAGGTGCGACTGGCGATGGAGCTGCTGTTGAAGCGGCTGCCCGGGCTGCGACTGGCGCCGGGAGAGGCCGTCCGCTACCTGCCCAACTTCCTGCACCGGGGCCCACGGCAGCTGCTCGTCGAGTGGGACCCGGCCTGAGGTTGTTTCAGCGCTTGAGCGCGGCGTCGATGTGCGTGGCGAAGGTGTCGAGCGACTGCGCGCCCGTCACGCCGGTGCCGTTGATGAAGAAGGTGGGCGTGCCGACGATGCCGCGGCGCTGGGCCTCCAGGCGGTCGGCCTCCACGTAGTTGTCCCAGGCCTTGGTGTCGAGCGCGCGCTTGAAGCTCGCGAGGTCCAGCCCGAGTGCCTTCGCGTACTTCTCCAGCGAGGCGCGGTCCAGGGCGCCCTGGTTGTCGAAGAGCACGTCGTGCATCTGCCAGAACCTGCCCTGCTCGTGGGCGGCCATGGCGGCGGCGGCGGCGAGCCTCGCGTTCTCGTGGCGGGGCAGCGGCATGTGGCGGAAGACGATGCGGATCTTGTCGCCGTAGCGCTCGCGCAGCCCCTCGACGGTGGACGCGCCGCGCTGGCAGAAGGGACACTGGAAGTCGCTCCACACCTCCACCGTCACCTGGGCGTCGCGGGGCCCCAGCGCGGGGGCCTCCGAGCGAGGGGTGGCGGAGATGAGCTTGGGCTGGGCGCGGGCGGTCTTGGGCTGCTTGTCGCAGTCGGGGGTGGGCTCGTCACCGGCGAGGGCGGGGTTGAGCGAAGAGAACACGACGGCGGCCGCCAGGAGGGCGGGAGCGCGGAGCTTCATGGTGGACCTCTGGAGTGGGATGGGTGCGGCACGCCCGGCGTCCTGCCCGGAGGCCTGGCGTCACGAGGGGCGATGCCCTCGCACGCAAGGAGTGACGCGAGCGGCGCGGGAGTTTCAGCGCCGTGTTATTTCCCGCGCACCATGACGACCGAGCGCCTCTATTACGCGGACCCCTTCCTCCATCGATTCACCGCGCGGGTGGTGGGCCATGGCGCGTGGAATGGCGCGCCCTCGGTGGTGCTGGACCGCACGGCCTTCTATCCGGAGGCGGGTGGGCAGATGGGGGACCAGGGCGTGCTCGGTTGGCTGCCCGTGCGCGACGTGCAGGTGGACGACGCGGGGGTGGTGCATCATCTGGTGGAGGGCGTGCTGCCCGCGCCCGGCGAGGCGCTGGAGGGCGTGGTCGATGGGGAGCGGCGGCGCGTGCACATGTCGCTGCACACGGGGCAGCACATGTTGTCGCGGGCGCTCCTGGACATCGCGGGCGCGGCCACGGTGTCGTCGCGATTGGGGGCGACGTGCACCATCGACACGGACCAGGACACGCTGGACGAGCAGCTCGTGGCGAAGGCGGAGGCGCACGTCAACGCCATCATCGACGCGGACCTGCCCATCCGGGCCTTCTTCCCCACGCCGGAGGAGCTGGCGGCGCTGCCGCTGCGGCGTGCGCCCAAGGTGACGGACAACATCCGCGTCATCCAGGTGGGGGACTTCGATGTGTCGCCGTGTGGCGGGACGCACTGCACGCGCACGGGGCAGGTGGGGATGGTGCGGGTGCTGGGCGTGGAGCGCTACAAGGGCAAGGGGCGGGTGCTCTTCTCGGCGGGGCCACGCGCGCGGCGTGAGCTGTGGGAGGAGGCGGGGGTGCTGCGCGCGATGAGCCGGGCGTTCACGTGTGGACCGGCCGAGGTGCCCACGGTGGTGGAGAAGCTGCGGCGTGAGTTGACCGAGGCTCGCGAGGCGTTGGGCGCGGCGCGAGCGCGGCTGGCGGAGCAGACGGCTGTCGAGCTGGCGCAGGCGCTGGAGGCGTCGGCGGACAAGCAGGTGGTGGCGGTGCTCGACGGCGCGGGGCCGGAGCAGCTGCGCGCCGTGGCGGCGAGGCTCACGTCCCGGCCGGAGACGGTGGTGTTCCTCGCGGGCCGTGGGCCCGACGGGTTGGCCGTGCTCATCGCGCGGGGCAGTGCGTCCACGTTCGGCTGCGGCGCGTTCCTCAAGCGGGCGGCGGAGGCCGCGGGAGGTCGGGGTGGTGGCCGCCCGGAGCACGCCGAGGGACGGCTTCCGGCGAGCACGGACTGGGCTGCGCTCGTGGCGTCCCTGCGGGGCTGAAGGGCGCCCTCCCGCACCCTGGGTCGACGAGCCGTGGGGCCTCGACGGGGGCGCCTGCATCACGAAGGGTTTGTCGCAGGAGGATTCGCGGCGGGAGGCTCTGGCACCGCCGGCGAAGGGGGAGCAGGGTCCTCTGTCGTAGGGGCGGGCATCGGAGGAGGAGGCTCGCTTGCGGGAACTGGAGCCTTCGCGACCACTTCGCCCTGCGCGGTCACCGCGTAGACCTCCCACCAATCGAGGACGCGGCCACTCGGCCCACCGCAGCGGTGGAAGCCCTGCTCCACCACCACGAAGTACAGACCAGGCGTCGCCCCTGAGAAGACGGAGACATCCAACCCCTGCTCCGGACTCGAGCACCCCGTGAACAGGTTCGGAACGGGAGGGGTCTTCACGACCTGCCGAATGGCCCCCGCCCCGGCGAGCACGGCCCCAGCTTCCGTGGGCTCGACGAGCGTGACGGAGGAGTCCTCGTCGGGCCACACCACTTCACCCTTCCAGGTCGATGCGGGCGTCACACACCCCTGGAGAGCCATGACCCATCCCGCCAGCATTCGTGCCTTGCGCATGTCCCGCACCTACTCCTCGATTAACCGCAAGCCACCAGCACTACACTGAGGCATCACGCTCTTGAAGGGCGGACGCGGACGAATCGGCGAGCACGTGCCCAGGGTGACCCAACGCGCTCGGGCTTCGCTCCACTGCTGCACCTCGCCCGTGGGAAAGTAGCGCAGAATGAAGCGTGTCCCATCTGGCTGCTCCGCCACCAATGCGGAGGCCATCTCGATGGCCGCGCCCTTGAAGAGCGCTGGAGCCGGGTTGCCAGGAATCAATCGCACCTCGGCCATCGCGACGAATGGCTTGAACGCATCCGTCGGCCACACTCCAAGGTCCTGCGAGGAAGGGAGCGCCGCGCAGGGATGGTTGTGCACGTACCCGACGACCCAAACCTCTGACGGTGCAAAGTCCTCATCCGCCACCTCGAAGAAGGGCCTGCAGGCTTCGTGACTGCCCCGGACGGGAGAGGCCACTCGCCAGGACAAGGAGTCACGCCCACCCGCCACATACACGGTCGAGCAATACTCCGTGGACAGACCTTGGATGGGGCGCCGTGTCGCGGGGTCACACGCCTTCGCGCCAGGAAGCTTCAGCAAGGCCTCCGCCACATCCCGCAGGAGGCTTATCGGAATGGAGTTGTCGCCCGTGGGCATCTCCACGGCGGGCACCTCGGCCCAGGGCCCCCGCGCGTGCGTCATCCCGGCCGCTGGCATTCCAACCTGCGTGGATGCGGCACATCCCCCGAGGAGCATGAGCACCGGAGCGAGGACCACGAGGAGGATGCGGTCGGAGCAGGCCATCACCTCCGACTCTAGCGGCGGCTTCGGACGCCCCGCCCCCCCCCCGGGCGGACCGTGGGAGCGGAAATC
>NZ_SRLW01000148.1:0-24256 GCF_006518215.1 Myxococcus sp. AB025B | reverse complement strand
GGGCTTGGAGGAAGCGCCCCGGACAGGCCGGCGGCGGGGATTTCGTGAAGGGGACATTGCGTGGGCTCGGTTCCGCTTTACTCTGAACCGATGCGCGCTGGGCAACCGGCCGAGAGGAAGTTTACGGAGGCGCGCGTGGTTTCCCACCAGCCCTCCCTTACATCTCCAGGGATTTCCCTTCACTCGCCGCCGTCCTTCGAGGATTCTCCGGCCGCGAGAGAGTCAACGAATGATCGAATGGACGCTGAAGAAGCTCATCGGGACCAAGAATGAGCGCGAGCTCAAGAAGGCCCGCGAGAAGGTCATCCGCATCAACGAGCTGGAAAGCCGGATGCGGGCCCTCAAGGACGAGGACTTTCCCGCCGAGACGGCTCGGCTGAAGCAGGAGATCCAGAACGGACGGTCGCTCGACAGCATGCTGTTCGAGGCCTTCGCGCTCATCCGCGAGGGTTCGCGCCGCGTCATCGGCCAGCGCCACTACGACGTGCAGCTCATCGGCGGCATGTTCCTCCACGAGGGGTGCATCGCGGAGATGCGCACCGGTGAAGGCAAGACGCTGACGGCCACGCTGCCCAGCTACCTCAACGCCCTGTCCGGGCGCGGGGTGCACGTGGTGACGGTGAACGACTACCTCGCCCGCCGCGACGCGGAGTGGATGGGGCGGGTCTACAAGTTCATGGGCATGACGACCGGCTGCGTGCTCCACGAGCTGTCCGACAAGCAGCGCCAGGAGGCGTACCGCTCGGACATCACGTACGGGCAGAACAACGAGTTCGGCTTCGACTACCTGCGCGACAACATGAAGTTCCGCTTGCAGGACTACGTCCAGCGCGAGCTGAACTACGCCATCGTCGACGAGGTGGACTCCATCCTCATCGACGAGGCCCGCACGCCGCTCATCATCTCCGGTCCCACCGAGGACAGCACGGACAAGTACTACCGGGTGGACCAGGTCATCCCCGGCCTCGTCCCGGACCAGGACTTCACCCTGGATGAGAAGCACCGCTCCGTGTCGCTGACGGACGACGGCATCGACAAGCTCCAGAAGCGCCTGGGCGTCTCCAACCTGTACGATCCGGGTGAGATTGAAACGCTCCACCACGTCGAGCAGGCCCTGCGCGCGCACACGCTCTACAAGCGCGACAAGGACTACGTGGTGAAGGACGGCGAGGTCGTCATCGTCGACGAGTTCACCGGCCGCCAGATGCCGGGCCGCCGCTGGTCCGACGGCCTCCATCAGGCGATTGAAGCCAAGGAGGGCGTGAAGATCGAGAACGAGAACCAGACGCTGGCGACCGTCTCGTTCCAGAACTACTTCCGCATGTACTCCAAGCTGTCCGGCATGACGGGCACCGCGGACACGGAGGCGGAGGAGTTCGCGAAGATCTACAGCCTGGACGTGCGCGTCATCCCCACCAACCGCGCCAACATCCGCAAGGACCAGCAGGACGTGGTCTACAAGACGGAGCGCGAGAAGTTCGAGGCGGTGGCCGCGCAGATTGAAGAGCTGCACAAGGTGGGGCAGCCGGTGCTGGTGGGCACGGTCTCCATCGCGAAGAGCGAGGTGGTGTCCAACTTCCTGAAGAAGCGGGGCGTCCCCCACAACGTGCTCAACGCCAAGCAGCACCAGCGCGAGGCGGACATCGTCGCGCAGGCGGGCCGCAAGGGCGCGGTCACCATCTCCACCAACATGGCCGGCCGCGGCACGGACATCCTCCTGGGCGGCAACGCGGAGGTGCTGGCGAAGGCGGCCGTGGGCCCCCCGCCGGAGGCCCCTCCGCCCGTGGCCCCGCAGGCCCCCGTCGAGGGCGCGGTCGCCCAGCCGGACCCGCAGGCCGCGTATCAGCAGGCCCTGGCCGAGTGGGAGCAGAAGCTCGCCGACACCCAGGCGAAGCTGGAGGCGGAGACCAAGAAGGAGCGCGAGGAGGTGATGGCGGCCGGCGGCCTGTTCATCATCGGCACCGAGCGCCACGAGTCGCGCCGCGTGGACAACCAGCTGCGTGGCCGCGCCGGTCGTCAGGGTGACCCGGGTGGCAGCCGGTTCTTCCTCTCCCTCGAGGATGACCTGATGCGCATCTTCGGCTCCGAGCGCATCCAGGGGCTGATGGAGCGGCTGGGCATGGAGGAGGGCGAGGTCATCGAGCACATCTGGCTCACCCGCGCCATCGAGGGGGCCCAGAAGCGCGTCGAGGGACACAACTTCGACATCCGCAAGAACCTGCTCGAGTACGACGACGTGATGAACCAGCAGCGGCGCACCATCTACAAGCTGCGTCGTCAGGTGCTGGCCGCGGGCGCGGGCCTGCCGCTCGTGGAGTTCACCGAGGACCCCAAGACGCGGGTGAAGAGCCGCTCCGAGCGGATGGTGAGCTGGGCGGACTTCAAGGAGATGGTGCTGGACGCGGTGGAGGACGTCATCGTCTCCACGGTGGACACGTACGCGCCGACGAAGAGCTCGGACGGGTGGGACCTGGACTCCCTCACCAGGACGGTGAAGGAGACGTTCGACCTGGACATGAACTTCGACAACGTCGGCAACCGCGACGAGCTCCAGGACCACATCTACCGGGCGGCGGAGAAGGTCTTCCGCCAGCGCGACGAGGAGTTCGGCGAGAACTTCCTGCGCTTCCTCCAGTACAACTACCTGGCGACCATCGACCGGCTCTGGAAGGAGCACCTGCTGGGCATGGACCACCTGCGCCAGGGCATCGGCCTGCGTGGCTACGGCCAGAAGGACCCGAAGCAGGAGTACAAGCGCGAGGGCTACCAGGGCTTCATCCAGACCCTGGCCTCCATCAAGGCGCAGTTCGTCTCCCAGCTCATGCGCGTGCAGCCGCGCTCGGCCACCAGCGCCGAGGAAGAGGCCGTCCGCATCCAGCGGCAGCTGGCCCAGCAGCAGCGCAAGGCGGTGGAGGGGCGCGGCACGGCGGAGGGCAAGCTGGACGAGGCCTCCGTCGCCCAGGCGGCCCGTCCTCCGGCGGCCCAGCAGGGCCCCCGCGTGGGCCGCAATGATCCCTGCCCCTGCGGCAGCGGCCGCAAGTACAAGAAGTGCCACGGCGCGGCGGAGGCCAACGTCTAGGCCGCCTGTCGCTCCCACGGTGTCCCACGCGCCGGCGCGGCGCCGCCCCGAGGTCCGGGCGGTGGTCCGCGCCGGTGGTGTTTCGGGGACACGCAGGGCGCCTGGAGGGCAGGGGAGGGGGCCTTCCGCCTGCTTCCCGGCACGGACGGTGAGGCGAAGCTTGCGCCGCCCGGAAGGGTTCTGTTAAGGACGCCCCGCCTCGTAGTCTGGGGTGGGGTATCTACCCCGAGTCGTACCCACTTCACACACGCCCGTGCCGGTCGCCGGTGCAACCGTGGGTGAGCCCCTCCGGAAGGAGCGGCCCCCTCCCGGATGTCACGGCCGGAGCTTCGCATCGGGTGTGGCGGATGAACCGGAGAAACAACATGTCGATCGACACGCAGGAAACGCAGAACCAGCAGCAGGCCATGGCCGCCGCCGGCGGCATCACGATGCGGCAACTCCTGGAGGCCGGCGTCCACTTCGGCCACCAGACCAAGCGCTGGAACCCGAAGATGAAGCCGTACATCTTCGGTGCCCGCAACGGCATCTACATCATCGACCTCCAGAAGACCGTCACCATGGCCCGCTCGGCCTTCCGCTTCGTGGCGGACGTGACGGCCCGCGGTGGCTCGGTGCTCTTCGTCGGCACCAAGAAGCAGGCGCAGGACGTCATCCGCGAGGAGGCCTCGCGCGCCGGCCAGTTCTTCGTCACCAGCCGCTGGCTGGGTGGCACGCTGACCAACTTCAAGACCATCAAGCAGGGCATCGACCGGCTCAAGACGCTGGAGAAGATGGCCGAGGACGGCACCTTCGAGCGCCTGCCCAAGAAGGAAGTCGCCACGCTGGAGCGCGAGCGCGAGAAGCTCGAGAAGAACCTGGGCGGCGTGAAGGAGATGTCCAAGCTGCCCCGCTGCGTCTTCATCATCGACCCGAAGAAGGAGCACATCGCCATCCACGAGGCGACCCGCCTGGGCATCCCCGTGATTGGCCTGGTCGACACGAACTGCGATCCGGACGGCATCGACTTCGTGATTCCCGGCAACGACGACGCCATCCGCTCCATCAAGCTCTTCACGTCGAAGATCGCCGAGGCCTGCATCGAGGGCGCGGCCCGCTACCGTGCCTCGGGCGCGGCGGAGCGCGACGAGCAGGAGGAGCGCGAGGGCCGTGACGACCGCCGTGAGCGTGATGACCGCCGTGGCCCGCGCCGCAATGACCGCGGCGGCGACCGCCGTGGTGGCGACCGTGACCGTGGCGGCGAGCGCCGTGGCCCCCTCGTCGAGATGAAGGGTGCGCCGGCCGTCGCCGAGCAGCCCGCGACCGAGGGCGGCGAGGCCGCGGGCGAGACGGCGGCGGAGTAATCCCCCCGTTTCACTCCAGTGTCTTCGTGGCGGCCGGGTGGCGGAGCAGAACGCCTGTCACCCGGCCGTCCGTGTTTCCCGTCGTACGCCGTACCCCTTGAACATCAATGCTCCGCCCGGCGCATGGCGCCCACGTGGTGGTGGAGGCAGGAGAAGAACATGGCCGAAGTGACCGCCCAGATGGTGAAGGACCTCCGCGAGCGGACCGGCGCGGGCCTGATGGACTGCAAGAAGGCGCTGGCCGAGTCCGGCGGCGACTTCACGAAGGCCGAGGAGTGGCTGCGCAAGAAGGGCATCTCCCGCGCCGCCGGCAAGGAAGGCCGCGTCGCCGCCGAAGGTCTGGTGGGCACCTACGTGCACGGCGGTCGCATCGGCGTGCTGGTGGAGGTCAACTGTGAGACTGACTTCGTCGCGCGCAACCCGGACTTCCAGGACCTGGTGAAGGAGGTGGCCATGCAGATCGCCGCCGCCAACCCCAAGTTCGTCCGCCGCGAGGAAGTGCCCGCCGAGAACCTCGAGAAGGAGCGCGAGATCGAGCGCGAGCTGCTCAAGCAGCAGGGCAAGCCCGAGGCGATGCTCGAGAAGATCCTCGTGGGGAAGATGGAGAAGTACTACACGCAGGTCTGCCTCGTGGACCAGCTGTGGGTGAAGGACGACAAGAAGAAGGTCGGCGACATGATCACCGAGCGCGCCGCGAAGATTGGCGAGAAGGTCTCCGTGCGCCGCTTCGTCCGCTTCGAGGTGGGTGAGGGCATCGAGAAGAAGAAGGACGACCTCGCCGCCGAAGTGGCCAAGACGCTGGGCCAGGGCTGAGCCCCGGAGGACCTCGCTCCGAGGTCCTCCTTGTTGGCCCCGAGGGCCGCGACCCCTCCGACTCCCTGCTGGGGAGCCGGGGGACGCGGCCCTCCTCTTTTTCGGGCCCCGGGAGGGCTTCCCAGGGCCCCTGGGGCGTTGGCCGTGGACGGTGTGGCCGCCTTGGCCGACTCGGGCGTTGATATGCCGCAATCCGGGGGATAGAAGCGGACGCGCATGTCCTCCGACACGACCCAACCGCTCCGATACAAGCGCATTCTCCTCAAGCTCTCGGGCGAGGCCCTGATGGGAGAGGGGAAGTACGGCATCCACCCACCCACACTCGGCGCCATCGCCGATGAGGTCATCGAGCTGGCGCAAGCGGGCGTGGAGGTGGCCCTGGTGATTGGCGGAGGCAACATCTTCCGCGGCGTCGCCGGGGCGACGGAGGGCATGGACCGGGCCAGCGCGGACTACATGGGCATGCTGGCCACGTGCATCAACTCCATGGCCATGCAGGACGCGCTGGAGAAGAAGGGCCTGCACACGCGCGTGCTGTCCGCCATCAAGATGGAGCAGATCGCCGAGCCCTACATCCGCCGGCGCGCGGTGCGCCACCTGGAGAAGGGCCGCGTGGTGATTTTCGCCGCGGGCACAGGCAACCCGTACTTCACCACGGACACGGCCGCGTCGCTGCGCGCCATGGAAATCAACGCCCAGGTCATCCTCAAGGCGACCAAGGTGGACGGCATCTACAGCGCGGACCCGAAGAAGGACCCCACCGCGCGCCGCTACCGCTCGCTGACGTACATGGATGTGTTGAAGCAGAACCTCAATGTGATGGACTCCACGGCCATCTCGCTGTGCATGGACAACAAGCTGCCCATCATCGTCTTCGACCTCACCGTGCCGGGGAACATCCGCCGCGCGGTGCTGGGCGGCGGTGAGATTGGTACCGTCGTGGGCGGCAGTGAGACGGTCTGGGCCTGACGTCACGCACTCATCCCGATTCCGAGTTCAAGGAGAACACGCATATGAGCGACGACCTCGTCAAAGAGCTGAAGGAGCGCATCAACAAGACGCTCGAGGACCTCAAGCGCGAGCTGACCAAGGTTCGCACCGGGCGCGCCAACATCGCCATCCTCGACAACGTCCGCGTGGACTACTACGGCACGCCCACGCCCCTGTCCGGCGTGGCCAGCGTCAACGCCCCGGAGCCCCGGCTCATCACCATCAAGCCGTGGGAGAAGAGCGTCCTGAAGGACATCGAGAAGGCCCTGCGCGAGGCCAACCTCGGCATCAACCCCATGAACGACGGGGAGATGATCCGCCTGCCCTTCCCGCCGCTCACCGAGGAGCGCCGCAAGGAGATCGCCAAGCAGGTGAAGACCAAGGGTGAGGACCACAAGGTCGCCATCCGCAACATCCGCCGCGACACGAACGAAGTCCTCAAGACGCAGCTGAAGGACAAGAAGATCACCGAGGACGACCAGAAGCGAATCACGGAGAAGGTCCAGAAGGAGACCGACGACGGCGTCAAGCAGGTCGACTCCATCGTCCAGGCGAAGGAGAAGGAGGTCATGTCGGTCTGATGGCCTTCGTGCTCCTGGCCGAGCCCGCCGCTCCGGTGGCGGGTGTGTTGCGCCGGTACCTCGAGGGCGCCGGCCACGAGGTGGCGTGGGTGGCGAGCGTCGACGAGGCGCTGCGCGCCGCCCGGGAGCGTCCGCCCTCCGTGCTCCTGGCCTCCGGCACGGGAGCGCTGGACGGCGAGGCGCTGTGCCGGGGCGTGCGCGCCCAGGGCCTCACGGCGCCCGTGCTGCTCATGTACCCGCCGGACGAGGAGCACGCCGACGAGCGCGCCCTGCAGTCGGGCGCGGACGGCAGCCTGGTGGGCCCCCTCAAGCGCGCCACGGTGCTGACGTGCGTGTCGCTGCTGGTGCAGCGCGAGGAGGCCCGGCGCGCGCCCCAGGCCGCCCCAGCGCCCGTGACTCCGGCGCCAGTGGAGCTTCCAGCGCCGCGGGCCCCCGTGGGGGCGACGTCCGCGGACTTCGAGTTCCTCAAGCGGCTGATGTTCATGGAGGTGAAGCGCAGCCGCCGCTACCGCTACCCCATCGCCCTGCTGATGGTGGAGCTGGACCGCTTCCAGGAGCGGGCCTCGTCGCTGGCGCCGGCCGCGCGCAAGGGCGCCCTGGCGGAGACGCTGGGCCTGCTGGTGGCGGGGGTGCGCGACATCGACGTGGCGGTGCCCTTCGCGGACAGCCGCTTCGTCGTCTTCCTGCCCCACACGCCCCGCTCGGGAGCCCGGGTGGTGGCCGAGCGCCTGCGCGAGAAGCTCAAGGGCGTCACCTCGCTGCCCGCGGGCACGGCCTCGGTGGGCGTCTCCGTGTCGGAGCCTCCGGCGGGCAAGGGCGCGGGGCCGGGCGCTCCCGTCCAGCAGATCAGCTTCGGCGGGATGCTGAAGGACGCGGGAGACGCGCTGCGACGCGCGCAGGCGGCCGGAGGCGACTGGGTGGAGGTGGCCAGCGACGCCAGCCGGAATCAGGACGGGTAGACGAAGTCCACGTCGCTGATGTGGTGCACCACGTCGGCGACGAACCGGAACAGCTCCAGGCCCCGGCCCTTGTCATCCAGCCAGGTGCCGGTGGCCTCGTCGTGGCTGAAGTGGATGCCCTGGCCCCGTCCCGCCACCCAGATCTGCTTCACGGCCCGCTGGGTGTTGACGATGCACTTCTCCCGGGAGCGAGCCGTGAGGGTGAGCATGTCACCCGTGCTCTCGGCTTCCAGGATGTCCGGGTCGATGGCGTCCGCCGCGGCGAGCATCCGCTTGAACACGGCGGCGACGAGCTGGTTGTAGCGTGCTTCGTCCATCATGGCCGACCGGGGGCCTTCACTGGATGACGTCGAGGACCGGGTGGCCGGGGGCCGCGTAGAACAGGAGCTTGTACTGCGCGTTCTCACCCTCGGCACGCTCCAGGGCGATGACGGTGCCCGGGTTGACGGGCTTGGGGAACGACTGCATCCCGAGCAGGTGCGCGGCCAGCGCGCCCATGGTCGGCTGGTGGCCGACGAGGACCAGGTTCTCGCCCTCGTGCTCCTTGATGAGCGAGTCCACCGTGCCCACGGGCATGTCCGGCAGCAGGCTCTTGTGCACCTGCAGCAGCCCCTCGTACTTCATCGCCATGGAGAGGATCTGCGCCGTCTGCACCGTGCGAACCAGCGAGCTGGTCAGGATGAGGCTGATGGGCCCCATGCGCTCGGACAACGATGCGAAGTGTGCCGCCGTGTTCGCTCGCGCCTTCGCCGTGAGCCAGCGTGCTTCATCGCCGAGACCCTCGGGGATCTCCGCGTCCGCATCGCCGTGCCTAACCAGGAAAATCCTCAAAGTCCCTCCACCGGAGCAACCGGACCGCGGTTCGTACACGACCGCCGCCGGGTTGGTCAAAGGTAATGCGGCGATTGTTCAGTGGCCTGAACAACCTTCAACGTGACAGACAGGAGGGGGCCGCCCTCCTCCGCACGCGTCCGCGCAGCATACACGCGGGGGCTGACGAGCCGTCTCTTCAGGCAAGGAGTCCGGATGCGCAAGGCGCTGTGGGTCCTGGCGGGGGCGCTGGCCCTCTCGGGATGTAAGAAGGATGGGGCCGCGGGTAGTGAGGCACCCGGGGTGGAGGATGCGGGCGCCGCCGGGCTGGACGCCCTGGAGGCGGCCGAGGCCGGCGCGGCCTATGTCGTGACGCCCGAGAAGCTGACGGCCTACGTGGCCTACCAGCGGCGGATGCTGGACGTGTACGGCTCGCAGGTGAAGGGGCTGCAGGGGCTGGGGGTGCTGGTGGATGCGGGCACGCCGGAGGCGATGGCGGAGGTGCGCGCGGGTCTCAAGGTGGTGGAGGCCAAGGCCAAGGCGGAGGCGGAGGCCCGGGCGTCCGCGGGGCTGAGCGTGGCGGACATCAATGGGCTGGCCCAGGTGGTGACGGCCGTCATCGGTCAGCGGCAGCTGGGGCGCACGCTCCAGTATGAGGACGAGCTGCGCAAGCTGGAGGAGCTCCAGCAGAAGCTGCCGCCGGAGCAGCGCGAGGAGCTGGCCGCGCAGGTGGCCTCCATGCGCCGCCAGGTGGAGTCCTTCCAGAAGCTCACCGACGTGCGCCGCGAGTACGGCGACGCCAACGTGGACGTGGTGCTCACGCGCGAGGACGAGCTGATGAAGAACTACCAGGAGATGCTGCGCGTCTTCACCGGCACACGACGGTGAAGACGCGCGAGGCCCCTCACACGCGCTTGAGGTGCGGGGCCTTCTTGAGCAGCTGCGCCAGGTACAGGTCGGCGACCTTCTCCATCACCGTGTTGCCGCGCAGCCGCTGGTTCAGGTTGACGAAGTCCACCTGGTCCAGGCGCTGGTCCTGGTTGTAGCAGGAGAAGACCCACGTCTCCTTGCCGGTGCGCGGGTCCACGTGCCGCTGGAGGCACTGGGCGCAGATCTCCTTCATCATGCACTGCATCGGCGAGTTGATGGAGCCGATGGCCTCGTGTTCCGGCTTCAGATACGGCTGGAGCACGCCGTGGCGGGCCTCGGCGACCGCGCGCATCATCCGGTCCGAGCCGATGGCGATGATGCGGTCCACCTCCGAGAGCGGGATGAGCGAGGGCGCGGCGAGCTTGCCCTCGGCGTAGGCCAGCATGGCCTGCACCACGTTGCCTCGGAAGGCCGAGTCCTGCGGGCGCCGGGGCTCGATTGTCTCCCCGGTGTCCACGGACCACACGATCTGGTCCGTGCCCGCCTCGATTTCGTCCTGCTTGAAGGAGTCCGACTTGAGCCGGTAGCCGGCGAAGTAGACGACGCGGCAGCCCGCGGCCTTGAGCGAGCGGGCGATGGAGAAGAGCACCGCGTTGCCCAGGCCGCCGCCCACGAGCACCACCGTCTCGTTGTGGCCAATCTCCGTGGGCGCGCCCGTGGGGCCCATCAGCACCACGCTCTCGCCCGGGGTGAGCGCGGAGCACAGGCGCGAGGACGAGCCCATCTCCAGCACGATGGTGCCCATCAGCCCCTTCTCCTTGTCCACCCACGCGCCGGTGAGGGCCAGGCCCTCCATGGTGAGGCGCATGCCGTCCACCACGGGCGCGTTCCGCTCGAAGTTCTGGAGCCGGTAGAACTGGCCGGGCTGGAAGTGGCTGGCCGCGTAGGGCGCCTTCACCACCACCTCCACGATGGTCGGGGTGAGGCGCTTGACGGCGACGATGGTGGCGTTGAACGCGGCGTCCAGCTTCGCGAAGTGCGCGGCGCGCTGCTCGTCACGGCGGGCCTGGGCCACCTCGTCGTCGAAGTCGAGCGCGGCCACCTCCTTCGCGTACAGGCGGGCCACCTCACCGTAGCCGTCCTTCGCGCTGGCCATGGCCTTCACCACGTTGCCCGCGTAGGTGGGGTGGTTGTCGCCGTAGAAGGAGATGAAGTGGCCGTCCTTCGCGTATGACGTGAAGAAGCCCACCTTGGCGTCCAGGTCCTCGCTGGCCTCCACGCGCTCGAGCGTGAAGCCGTCCGCCGTCTCCACCAGGGCGTGGCCCTGGAAGTAGTCGCCGCCCTCGTCGAGCTGGAAGGTGCCCGGGTACTCGCGCTCGTAGGTGACGTTGGGCGAGGTGCCGGCGGCCACGCACACCGTGCGCGCGGGCAGCTCGAAGAACTGGCCGCTGCCCTTGAGCTTGCCGTCGACGGTCACCATGCGCTCGAAGCGCAGCGCGCGCACCGCGCCCGTCGTGTCCGCAATGGCCTCCACGGGGCTCATCCGCTCGATGAAGCGGATGCCTTCCTCCAGCGCCTTCGTCACCTCCTCGTGGTTGAGGCGGTAGGCGGGGGACTCGGTGAGGCTGCGGCGGTAGGCCAGGCTGACGCCGCCCCAGGCGCGCACCAGCTTGATGAAGTCGGGCGTGCCGCCCTCGGCCTTCGCGCGCTCACGCTCGGCGCGCACCGCGCGGCCGTGCTCCAGGAAGGTCTGGTAGGTGGCGCGCTCCTCGGCGTCCAGTCGCGCGAAGACGGCCTCCTCGCCCAGCTCCGCGGCGAGCTTCTCGTGGCGCGCGAGCGCCTTCTCCACCTGCACCGGGTAGTACGCCATCAGCTCCGTGGCGGTGTCGATGCCGGTGAGGCCGCCGCCGATGACGATGGCGGGCAGCTGCACCTGGAGGTTGGCCAGCGAGTCCTTCTTGAAGGCGCCGGTGAGCTGCAGCGCCATGAGGAAGTCGCTCGCCTTGCGGATGCCCCGGATGAGGTTGTTCTTCATCCCGATGATGGTGGGGCGCCCGGCGCCGGCGGCGATGGCGACGTGGTCGAAGCCCAGCTCCCACGCGTCCTCGATGGTGAGCGTGCCACCGAAGCGCACGCCGCCGTGGATGCGGAAGCCCTCGCGCCGGGCCAGCGTCAGGTGGATGAGCGTGAGGAAGTTCTTGTCCCAGCGCACGGTGATTCCGTACTCGGACACGCCGCCGAAGCCCTCGAGCACGCGCTCATCCAGCTCGCGCGTCAGCGAGCGCCAGTCGCGGATGGGCGTGAGCGCGTGGCCGTTGCGGCCCACCAGCTCGTCGGAGAACGGCTCAATCTTGAGGCCGTCCACGCCCGTGACGCCGAAGCCCTCGTTGAGCAGGTAGTGCGACAGCGTGTAGCCGGCGGGGCCCAGGCCCACGACCATGACGTTGCGGCCCACGTAGGGCAGCGCGTACGGCCGGCGCACGTTGAGCGGGTTCCAGCGCGTGAGCAGGCCGTAGATTTCGAAGCCCCAGGGCAGGTCCAGCACGTCCGTCAGCGCGGCCGTCTCCGCCAGGGGGATGTTCACCGGCTCCTGCTTCTGGAAGATGCAGGCCTTCATGCAGTCGTTGCAGATGCGGTGGCCGGTGCCCGGGCACATCGGGTTGTCCAGCGTCACCATGGCCAGCGCCGCCAGCGAGTTGCCCTCGCGCTTGAGCAGGTGGGCCTCGGAGATGCGCTCGTCCAGGGGACAGCCCGTGAGGGGGATGCCCAGGGGGTTCTTCTTGTAGCTGTGACCCTCGGCGACCTTGTCCTTGGCGGGGAAGCCCGTGGAGCAGGAGTCCTTCTGGCGCTCGTGGCAGAGCACGCAGTAGTCCACCTCGTTCATCACGTCGCGCTGGGTACCCCGGCGGTCGGTGAGCTTGAAGCCGTCGCGGTGGCGCAGGTGGTGCTCCAGGCCCTCGGTGGCCTCGGGCAGCTCGGCGTCCGGACGCTGCAGGTGCACCAGCTGGTCGAACACCAGCGGCTTGGGCACGCGGTGGGTGGGCCACGCGTGGAACTGGTCCTTGGTCTCCGGGTGCAGCGCGCGCGCGTACGTCCAGCGGTCCGCCAGGGACAGCAGGGCGCGCACGGCCTGCAGCTCCGCGGCGTCATCGCCTTGCGTGACCAGGCTGGAGCCGAACGCCTCGCGGCCCTCCGGGGTCGCCACGAGCGCTGCGCGCAGGGCCGTCCAGCGCTCGCGCAGGGCAGGGGCCTTCTCCTGCTGCTCGGCGGGGAGGTTGCCGGAGAACAGGCGCTCGAGCTCCATCAGGCTGAGGACGGACTCGGCGAGCCCGCGCTCGAAGTCGCCGGTGGAGAGCGCCTCCGGGAAGCCCAGCTGGAGCATCCGCCGCATGCGGCCGTCCAGCGAGGGGAACTCGGCCAGCGTCGGGCGGTCCGGGGCGCCCTTCTTGAAGACGCGGCGGGTGATGAACTCGCGCTTGAAGTCGAAGAGGGGCAGCTCCCCCTTGAGGTGGCCCATCAGCCTGTCGAGCTCGGACTCGACGCGGAAGAGCCGGGCGACGAAGCGCGACATGTGGCGGGCCACGCGCACCAGCAGGTCGGACTCGGCGGGGCCGGTGAGGCTCTTGCCCTGGGACTTGCGATAGGCGTCGAACGCCTGGAACAGCTCCGGCTCGTCCTCGGCGAGCCGTGCGTCGAAGCTCTGGGCCAGCCGGCGCAGGCCGCGCGGGCGGTAGAGGTCCTCGAAGGTGAAGCCCGGCAGGCCCAGTTGGAGGGAGGGGCCAGGGTCATTGGGCAGGTCGGTCAGGGCGCGCATATCACTGAAGGTGTAGGAGGAACCCGGAGCAACGGCTCGCGTGCGGGGCCTATTTCGCGGTGAGCCGCCCGGAAAGCAAGCGGCCTCGCGACGCCGCGTGAAACCGGGCGATGGGAGCAAGTGGCTTCCCTGGGGTTGTAACGCGAAGGGCGGACATCAGCCGCCCTCCATCTGCTGGCCTCCGGGACAGGTCGGGGCCGTCGGCAGGATGCGCCAGGGCCCGCGCGGCCCGCACCGGGACGCTCGTGGGTTGGAATGAGGCCAATGGGTTGGCCCGACGAGGGGCGGGTGGCTCGGACGGCCCGCCGGCCGCTCGCCCTTCGGGAGAGGGTGCTCCGTACCCCTCCGACATGTCGCCCTGGGGAGGGCGTATCGCACCCGGGGCCCGGCCATTCCGCTGCGGCTGTCACCGGGTATCAGTGGGGGGCAGGTTCGCGGGGAGTGGTTCGCGCGAGCCCGGAGCGGGGAGGGTGAGGTGGTCCAGTCGGCGGCGGAGCTTGAACAGCCCCCAGAACATGCGGGCCGCGTCGAGCCCGGGGATGACCTTGGAGCCGCCGAAGTCCTCCCAGTCGATGGGGACCTCCAGGCAGCGGGCGCCCTGGCGCTTGAGGAGGGCGAGCAGCTCCACGTCGAGCAGCCAGCGCTCCTCGCGCAGCACGTCGAGGAGCGGGTGCAGCACGCGGGCGCGGATGAGCTTCACGCCACATTGCGTGTCGTAGAAGTGCAGGCCGAAGTTCATGTCCGTCAGCGTGGCGAAGATGCGGCCCTGCAGGTGCCGGCCCAGGTTTCGCACCACGCGGCGGCCGGCCATGAGGATGCGTGAGCCGGCGAGGACATCCACGGCCTGGGCTTCGGGGGCGTCGGACAGGCGGACCAGTCGGAAGAGCTCGTCCGCGCTGATGGCGCCGTCCGCGTCCAGGAACGCGAGCCAGGTGGAGTCAGTGGAGGCATGGCGCCAGCCGAGTCGGATGGCGGAGCCCTTGCCGCCATTGCGAGGCGCGGCGACGTAGGTGAAGCGGTGGTGCGAGCCCGCGGCGGAGAGCCGGGCCTGGGCCTGCTCGACGCTGGCTCGCTGAAGGGTGGCGTGCTCGGGCGCGCTGCCGTCGTCGACGACGAGGAACTCCACCCGCGGCGTCGGCTGCCCGAGGGCGACGTGGGTGAGCGACGCCACGAAGCGAGGCAGGCGCTGCCCCTCGTTGTACGCGGGGATGACGACGCTGATGGACGGAGCTCCCACGCGCCGGTTTGAGCACGGTGGGGCAGGGGCGTCAACGCGAGGGGAGGCGGGCGTGTGGGCCGGTACTTCAGGAGGCCCTCCGGACTCCGTGCTTGGGCGAAGCGGGAATCGCAACGGGGTTGCTGTATCGGTCATTGACTCCGGACGGGCCGTCGCGCGACGCCGATGGAGGCTCCTCGCCCGGTGAGCGAGGTGCGCCAGGTTGGCGCGGATGCTGCTTCGAGTCACCCGAGGCGCGCCGTGGCTCCACCGCACCGCGGGGAGTGGCGGGGCCTGGCGCCGCACTGTGTCCTGGCGGCGCCGCTTGGACCGGAGGGCTCGGCGCGCTCTGGGAGCCGCCAGGAGCGCGGTGACCTCGCATGGGGCGGCGAGGCTTCGCGCTGTCCCAGGAACCCCATGGAGCGCGGTGCTCTATCGGCGTCGCTTGGGGCGACGGGACTTCGCGCCATCCTTGGGGCGAGCCGACTTGTCGGTCGGTGGCGTCTGCTCCTTCGCCGACGTCACGGTCTCCGTCCTGGTGGTGCGAGGCTTGGGCAGTACCTCCGCGGCATCGCGCGGCGTGCTCCGTGCGCCATGCCCGTCCTGCGACGACGTCGCCTCACGGCCCTGTTTCGCTTCGTGACTCCGCGAGGTCGAAGTCCCCTTCTGCTGCATGACCTTGTCCGCGCCCGGCCCCGCGTCGGTGTGCGCCGTTCCGTCGGCGCGCGGAGGCCGTGGAGCAGGCGGCTCGACGCTCGTCGGCGCGTGTGACCCCTGTCTCTCCGTCCTGGACGTGCTCCTCGTCAGCGAGGGGCGTGCCGCCGTTTCCGGAGTACCCGACGTCACTGGGCCTCGCGACTCCTCGACCGGGGGGCTCGCCTGTCGCGCGCGCAGTTGCTCCACCTCGCGGCGCAGTCGGAGGACCTCCGCGGAGAGCTGGGCGTACGAGTCACGCACGTGCCCGTTGAACACGCGCTGCCGTCCCAGGGCCTCGTTGATGAACACCTGGCACGACTTGCGGAACGCCCACTTCGCCACCACGACGAGCTGCCCCACGCCGCCCCGGTGCGTCTGCAGCGGCAGCGCGCGCGTCGCGTCGGCGTTCTCCTCGAGCGCGTGCAGGTTGAACGTCAGCGGCTCCAGCCGGGGCTCCACGCCCTCGGCGGGCACCTCCACCGGCTCGGAGGTGGGCAGCCCGCGCGTTCGCAGGCGCTCCTCGATGCGGGCCAGCAGCTCCCGCGCGGGAATGTCGCGTCCCAGCAGCTTCATCGGTGCTTCTCCTCGAGGATGCGTTGCAGCTCGTCCCGGTAGGTGGCCACCACCTGCGGCCATCCCTGCTTCTTCACGTACGCCAGCCCCTTCGCCCCCAGCGCCTTGCGCGCCTCGCCCACCTCGCGCAGCCCCTGGATGAACGACGCCAGGTCCGTATAGGCGCGCCCCGCGCCGCTGCGCTCCACCTGTCCCACCAGCACGTCCGAGCGCCCGTTCACCAACACCGGCGTGCCTTGCGCGAACGCCTCCAGCGTCAGGAGCGACAGGCTCTCGTAGCGCGACGGCACCACCACCGCCAGCGCTCCGGCCAGCGCGTCGTGCTTGTCCTGCTCGGGGATGCGCCCCAGATAGCGCACGCCATCGCCCTCCAGGGACATGTGCGCGTCCCCCGCGAGCACCAGGTCCGGCGCATCCGCGTACCGGTGCTTCAAGGCCTGATGGAACTCGAGCAGCTCGGGGACACCCTTGCCCGGCTCCTGACGGCCCACGTACAGGAGGTAGTCGCGGTGCACGCCGTGCTTCTGTCGGAAGCGCGCCCCGTCCGCCGAGGGCCGCTCCACGCCCACGCCCACCACGCGTGTCCTCGCGTGGTTCGGGAAGTACTTCTCGATGATGGTCAGCTCCTCCGGCGTCAGGCACAGCAGCGCGCGGGGAAGCTCGAAGACGTCGCGGTACGCATCGAAGCGGATGGGCGCCTCGTCATGCGTGGTGGGCACGAGCAGCGAGCGGTCCGCCACCAGCGGCATGCCCCACACCGTGGGCGCGTACAGGTACGTGAAGAACAGGTAGCCGTCATACGCGTCGCGCGTGGAGGCCAGGTGGTGGAGCAGCCCTGGGGCCAGGGGGCCTTGCTCGGCCACCCACTGCTCCTCGCGCAGCCGCTCGTTGCTCTTGTCGAAGAGCTTGCGCGACAGCCCGTTGAAGCCCCGGATGTTGCGCACGCGCGTGACGGGGAAGCGCAGCACGTCCACGCCGCGCACCCGGTCCGGTCCCGCGGGGAAGTGATTCTCCCAGGACAGGTGGTTCTTCGCGCACGTGGTCAGCACCGTGAGGTCCCAGTGCGGCGTGAGCCGCTCGGCCACCTGCGCGGCCAGCATCTCCGCGCCGCCCGTCACCTCGCCGTACCGCTGCACCACCACCGCCACCCGGGGCCGCTTCGGCGCCGCCCGACGGACTCGCGGCGCCGGCAGGTAGGGCTCCAGCGCTCGGGACAGCGCGCGCTGCACCGAGGGCGCGGAGAAGTGCTCCAGCCGGCGACGCTGGCCCGCGATGACGGGCTCGCGCAGGGAGAGGTCCTCGCTCAGGTCCACCGCCAGCTCCGCGAGGAAGGCGAAGCGCTTCTGGTCGAACGCGATGCCCGCGCCGCCCAGCGTCTCCGGCACCGCGGCGGCGCCGTACGCCAGCACGGGCACGTCCGACGCCATGGCCTCGATGAGCGGAACCCCGAAGCCCTCGTGCTCGCTCATCGACACGAACACGGACGCGGAGCGGTACGCGGCCACCAGCTCCGCGTGGCTCAGCCGCCCCAGGAAGCTCACCCCGCTCAGCCCCTTGGCCTGCTTCTCGAGCGAGCGGAAGTAGCGGCTGCCCGGCTCATAGCCGCCGACCATCAGCAGCCGCGCCTGGGGCCGCAGCCGCAGCACCTCGCGGTGCAGGGCGATGAGGTCCTCGAAGCGCTTGTGTGGCATCACCCGGCTGACACCGAGCAGCACCGGCCCCGGGCCCGCCAGCCTGCTCAGGAGCTTCGCGTCGGCGCGGTCGGGCCGGAAGCGCTCCGGCTCGATGAGCAGCGGCACCGTGTGGACGTTGCGATAGCCCGCGACGCGCAGCTCCGCGGCGTTGTAGTCCGACACGCCGATGGCCACGTCCACGAAGGGCGCCATGGCGGCCAGCTGCGCGCGTCCGGCGAGCAGCGCGTTCTCCAGCGACAGGCCCGTGTAGAAGCGCGCGGGGCTGATGTTGTGGAAGACGAGCCCCTTGCGACAGGGCAGGTGCATCAGGCGACTGCTCAGCGGCGAGGCGATGCCGTGGTGGTACAGCACCAGGTCATCCGGCGCCGGCTTCAGCTCGGAGGCGGGGCTCGCCAGCCCTTCCAGGCCCGCGCCCACCTCGTCGGCGTACAGGCCGCCCCATACGCCCAGTCGGCGCAGGAGGAGCTGGAGGTGCAGCGCGGCCTGCCCGGTGGCGTCGCCGGGCACGAAGCTCGCTATCAACTGGTGGATCGCCATGCGCGCCCTGCCTATCACACGGCCGTGCTATGAGGCGCCCCGTGTCCATCGGCTCCATCGCTTTCGACGCCACGCTCTGGGATGAGCCCACCACCGGCATCGGCCTGTACACCCGCTGTCTCGCTGGCGCGCTCGAGGCCCGAGGCGTCTCGCTGGAGAAGCTGGGCGCGCGCGACTCCGGCGACCATCCGAGGGGCAACGGCGGCCGCACCGCCTGGACGCTCGCCCGGCTGCCCAAGCTGCTCGAGCGCTCGCGGCCCGCGCTCTACCATGCGCTGGGCAACTTCAACCTGCCCCTGACGCGCGTGCCCGGCACCGCCTACGTGCTCACGGTGCTGGACCTGATTCCGCTCATCATGCCGGACACCGTGTCCGCGAAGTTCCGGTGGCAGTTCCGGCTGTGGTTGTCGCGCAGCCTGCTGCTGGCGGACCAGGTGCTGTGCATCAGCGCGCGCACGCGCGATGACCTGCTGGAGCGCTTCCCCGAGGTCGCCTCTCGCGCGGTGGTGGTCCCCATCGGCGTGGACCACGTGAACGCGCCCGTGCTGGATGCGACGAGCGCGGACTACCTGCGCTCGCTCGCGCTGCCCAGGGACTACGTGCTGTACGCGGGCTCGCTCGATGTCCGCAAGAACGTGGACCTGGTGCTGGATGCGATGGAGCGGCTGCGCGCGCGGGGGCGGCCCGCGTCGCTCGTGCTCGCGGGGCAGAGCTGGTTCGGCTCCGGCCGCGTGGAGTCCCGCATCGCACGGCTGCGCGCGGAAGGGCACGACATCCGTCCGCTCGGCTATCAGGCCGAGCCCGTGTTCTACGAGCTGATGCGGCGCGCGGCGCTGTTCGTCTTCCCCTCGCGCTACGAGGGCTTCGGCCTGCCTCCGTTGGAGGCGATGCGGTTGGGCACCCCCGCCATCGTCTCCACGGCGGGCTCGCTGCCGGAGGTCTGCGGTGACGCGGCGCTGGCGGTGCGCCCGGACGACGCGGAGGGGCTCGCCGAGTCCATCCACCGGCTCCTGCGCTCCCCCGAGGAGCGCAGGTCCTTCGCGGAGCGGGGGCGCGCGCGGGCCGCGGAGTTCACCTGGAAACGGACGGCCGAGGGGACGCTGGCGGCCTACGAGGCCGTGCTCCGACGCTGAGTCCCTGGAGCGTGTGTCGGGTCGGCGGGCAATCGGGCTCCGCCGAGGAGTCGTGACGGGAGGATGCGGATGCGGAAGCTCATGTGGAGTGGCCTCGTGTTGAGCGGTCTTCTCATCGGCTGTGCGAGCAAGCCCGCGCGGCAGGAGCCCGCGGAGCCGGCGGTGCCCCAGGACGCGGTGGCCATTCCGGAGTCGGAGACGCCCACGGAGGAGGGCGCCTCCTCGGCGAATCGGACCGACGCCACGCCGCTCGTGGTGAATGCGGACCCGCAACCCCAGGACCCCATCAACATCGAGAACGCGAAGGTCGAAGGCAACGTGCTGACGCTCAACGTCGCGCACGGAGGTGGCTGCGCCGAGCACACGTACGAGCTGGCCTGGGACGGGCAGCTCCAGTCGAAGGCGGGGGCCACGCCGGTGGCGAACCTGGTCCTGATTCACGATGGCCATGGGGACCGCTGCAAGGCGATGAAGTTCGCCGAGCTCCGCTTCGACGTGAGCCCCATCGCCCAGGCGCAGTCCGGCCAGAGCAACACGCGCGGCACGGTGGACCTGTCGCTGCTCGGCGTGTCCGCGCCCGTGCCGTACTCGTTCTGAGCGGGAGCGCCGGCCTGATGCGCGTGGACGCGACATGAAGCTCACCGAGGCCCTGGCGCTGTTGGAGCGCTGCTTCGGCGGCGTGGCGGAAGGCGCGCCCCGGCTCGTCGAGGCCGAGGACGCGCGCTTCGTCGAGCGTCCGAGCGCGGTGTGGCTGGAGTATCGCTGGTACGTGTCCCAGCGCGGCCTCGCCGAGGTGTTCCTCAAGTCGGAGCGGGTGCCCGTCGAGGTCCGCGCCGACGCGGAGGCCACGGTGATTCGGGTGCACCTGCTCGGTGTCGCGGACGGGCTGGCGGAGCGCGCGGCGGGGCTGCTCGTGGGCGGGCGGCCCGCGCCCGAGCGCCTCATGGGCCTGTTCGACGATGACGGCCTGCGCCGCGAGTGTGTCGCCTTCGCGCGCACGAGCGTCACGGTGGAGCACTGGGACACGCCGGGCCCGCGCAAGCTGCTGGACGAGGCCCGCTTCCACACGCTCGCGGAGCGACTGCGGGACGCCGCCTCGACTCCGGAGGAGCGACACGAGTCGGTGCAGCGGCTCGCCGACGAGCGCAGCCCTCGCGTGGTGGAGGAACTGCTCGGACTGCTCTCGCGTCAGCCCTCGTTGATGGCGCTGCGCGTGTTGTCCGAGTGGGGCGAGGCGCGCGCCAGGGCTTCGTTGAGAGCGGCCCTGGACGCGGTGCGCTCCGACAATCCCGCGGACCTGTGGACCCTCACCGCCCTGGACAGGCGGCTGGAGGCCTGGGCCCACGTGGAGCGCTAGCGAGCCACCGCACCCTGCGCGATGAGGTCATCCCTCAGGCGCGTCAGCACCTTGCCCAGCAGGTTCAGCCCACGCCACTTGGACGGGTCCAGGATGCGCGCGTCATCCATGCCCAGCCCCACGCCCCAGATGCGGTCCATGGGACTGGCCTCCACCAGCTCCGTGCCCTGGCTCGCGAGCAGCACCTCCAGCAGCGCGGCGTTCTGCGTGAACTTCGCGCGGTTGCCCTCGTAGATGATGCGCTCGCGCTCCTTCACCCACGTCTCCTCCACGAAGCCGCGCACCTTGCGGCCCAGCGCCTTCTGCGACTTGGGAGACGCGGACGCCATGATGCGCGCGAGCATCTCTTCATCCGCGAAGAGGCGCGCCTTGCCCGCCATCATGTACTGCTCCATGCAGTTGTAGCGGGCCCCCTCCACCAGGAACTCACAGGGATGCCACTGCGAGAACGGGGACTCCTGGGTCCAGAAGAAGGTGAACCTGTCCTGCCGCCGCGTGCCTGCCATGCCGAGCCTCCTGGTTCGTGTCGGTTTTACACCAACGACCAGGGGCCCGGCATCCTGACAGGCGTCTCGGGGGAGGACTCAGGCGCGCTGGGCGCCGGGCACCTTGGGACCGAGCACGTCGCGCAGCGCGTCCGTCACGGTCAGCTTGGGCGCCCAACCCAGCGCGCGCAGCTTGTCGGGCGAGCCGACGAGGCTGGGGATGTCGGAGGGGCGCAGGCGCGCCGGATCCAACTCGATGCGCGCGTCCACTCCGGCGAGCAGGAGCATCTCCTCCAGCAGGCTGCGGATGGTGCGGCCCTCGCCGGAGCAGATGTTGTACGCCTGCCCGGGCTCGCCCTTTTCGAGCAGCAGCCGGTAGGCCTCCACCACGTCGCGCACGTGCGAGAAGTCCCGCACCGCGTCCAGGTTGCCCGTGCGCAGCACCGGGTCCACCGTGCCCAGGCCGATGGCGCGAATCTGCGAGGCGAACGAGGGCACGACGAAGGTCGGGTCCTGCCCCGCGCCCAGGTGGTTGAAGGGCCGGGCCATCATCACCTCCAGCCCGTAGCTGCGGTGGAACTGCACGCCGGCCAGCTCCGCCGCGGACTTGGAGGCCGCGTAGGGGCTCAGCGGCACGGCGGGCGTGCTCTCGGGGGCGCGCGTGCCCTCCGGCACCGGGCCGTACACCTCGCCTGAGCCCACGAGCACCACGCGCGTCTTCGGCGCGTTCTCGCGCAGCGCCGTCAGGAGGTTCACCACCCCCATCGTGTTCACCGCGAACACGCGCGAGGGGTTGTGGTGGCTCTTGGCCACCGAGCTGAAGCCGGCCAGGTGGATGACGCCTTCGGGCCGGGCCTCGGCGACGGCCGCCTTCACGGCGGCCTCGTTGGCCACGTCGAAATGCAGGGCGCTGCTGCTCACACCCTCGCCGCGGGGCCCGTGGGCCTCCACCACCTCATCGCCGCAGGCGCGCAACAGCGCGCACAGATGCCTGCCGACGAACCCATCCGCTCCCGTGACGAGAATGCGCATCTACCGCTGCCCCGCCTTCACGCGCTCCAGGTCCGCGTCCACCATCATCTCCACCAACTGCTTGAAGCGCACCTTGGGCTCCCAGCCCAGCTCCTTCTTGGCCTTGGCCGGGTCACCGATGAGCAGGTCCACCTCGGCCGGGCGCACGAAGGCCGGGTCGGTGAAGACGTACTTCTCCCAGTCCAGGCCCACGCGCGCGAAGGCAATCTCCACCAGCTCCTTCACCGTGTGCGTCTCGTTGGTGGCCACCACGTAGTCGGAGGGCTTGTCCTGCTGGAGCATCAGCCACATGGCCTCCACGTAGTCACCCGCGAAGCCCCAGTCGCGCTTGGCGTCCAGGTTGCCCATGGGCAGCTTCTCCTGGAGGCCGTGCTTGATGCGCGCCACGTTGTACGTGACCTTGCGCGTGACGAACTCCAGGCCCCGGCGCGGCGACTCGTGGTTGAAGAGGATGCCGCTCACCGCGAACAGGCCGAACGACTCGCGGTAGTTCACCGTGATGTGGTGGCCGTACGCCTTGGCCACGCCGTACGGGCTGCGCGGGTAGAAGGGCGTGTCCTCCGTCTGCGGCACCTCCAGCACCTTGCCGAACATCTCGCTGGAGGACGCCTGGTAGAAGCGCACCTGGGGACGCGTGTGGCGGATGGCCTCCAGCATCTTCGTCACGCCCAGCGCGGTGAACTCACCGGTGAGCACCGGCTGGTTCCAACTGGTGGGCACGAACGACTGCGCCGCCAGGTTGTAGACCTCGTCCGGCTTGACCAGGTTCAGCAGCGCCGCGAGCGAGAACTGGTCCAGCAGGTCACCCTGATGGAGCTGGATCTTCCCGTGCAGGTGCTGGATGCGCTCGAACTTCTCCTCGGAGGAGCGGCGCACCATGCCGTGCACCTCGTAGCCCTTCGAAAGGAGAAGCTCCGCCAGATAGCTGCCGTCCTGCCCCGTGATGCCCGTAATGAGTGCGCGCTTGGTCGCCATGGTCTTTTCGCTGTTGGCTGGAAGACGCACTTTGTACTCGACACGGTTGGCCGGAGCCAACCGTTCCCGGAGCCTTCGCACTTGAAAGGCATCCTCCGCGTGCGAAGTTACGGCGGACCCACCTGCCTGGAGCCCGGTCATGCGCCACCCTCTCATCCTCGCCCTGGCGGCGTTCCTCAGTGGAGCGGCCGCCTTCGCCCAGCCCGTGCGGGTGTCCCCTGTCCGTCAGACGACCCCGGACCCCGGGGCCAGCGGGGCGAACCTGCGCGACGTCGCCATCTGGGTGGGCAGCGCGGACGGGGGCGCCGACAGCCTGCTCTTGACGGCGTATGACAATGCCAACTCCGGACTCTTCACCTTCGGGTTGGATGGTCAACAGGTGGAGTCGGACTTCGATGGGCCCACGCTGGGCATCTCCCTGCGTGACGGCTTCCGTCTGGGCAACGACACCCTGTCGCTCGCGGTGACGGCGAACAGCGTCAACGGGTTGTCGGCCTACCGGGTGGATGGGCGGCGGGCGACGAACAAGGTGGAGCGCATCAACGTGGCGCCGCTCGTCAACAACAGCACGCAGTTCAACAGCGTGGCGCTCTATCGCAGCCCCTCCTCCGGTCGGTTCTATGTGTTCGCGGGCAACCCGTCCGGTTCGCTCCTGCAGTTCGAATTGTCCGGTGAGGACGGCGGGATGTCGGCCACGCTGGCGCGCGACGCGCTGGACGTGGGCGGCGCCATCACCGGGCTCGTGGCGGACGAGGAACTGGGCTACGTGTACGTGGTCCAGTCCGGCGTGGCCATCTGGCGCTACAACGCGGAGCCCAACGGGGGGACCAGCCGCACCGAGGTGGCCTCGCTGACGGGCTCGGGTCGCAACCTGTCGGGCTCCGTCAGCCGGCTCGCGCTCTACCGTGGCGCCAACGCGCAGGGCTACCTGCTGGCGGCGGACACGACCTCCAACTCGTTCGGCGTGCTGGACCGCCGCACGTACGCGTTCCTGGGCTCGTTCCAGATGGTGGCGGGGGATGGCGGCATCGGCGCGGTGGAGTCGCCGTTCGCGCTGGCCGTGTCCGCGCAGCCGGTGGGGCCCGAGTTCCTTGACGGTCTGTTCGTCGCGCAGGACTCCGACAACAGCAACCTGCAGAACCTGAAGCTGGTGGGTTGGGACAAGGTGGCGCAGGCCTTCACGCCGCCCTTGCGCATCGACACGCGTCCCTCGCAGGGGGACGGCGGCACGGATGGCGGCTCCGACGCGGGCTCGGACGGCGGTGGAGGTGGGGGAGGTGGGCCCGGACCGGGCATCCC
>NZ_SRLW01000147.1:0-24604 GCF_006518215.1 Myxococcus sp. AB025B | reverse complement strand
TGGCGACGGCACGGTGGTGGCCTGGGGCTCCAACCTCCAGGGCCAGCTCGGCGATGGGACGACGGTGTCCCGGCGGCTCCCCGTGCGCGTGCTGAACCTGTCGGGCGTGGCGGCCATCGCCGCGGGCCCCGGGCACGCGCTCGCGCTGAAGACGGATGGCCGCGTCTACGCCTGGGGCGCGAACCTGGAGGGCGAACTGGGGGATGGCACGACGACGCCCCGCGCGCAGGCCGCGCAGCTGCAGTCGCTCGCGGGCGTGCTGTCCATCGCGGTGGGCGGCCGCCACTCGCTGGCGCTGCATGGCGACGGCACGGTGGTGGCCTGGGGCTCCAACCTCCAGGGCCAGCTCGGCGATGGGACGACGGTGTCCCGGCGGCTCCCCGTGCGCGTGCTGAACCTGTCGGGCGTGGCGGCCATCGCCGCGGGCGAGGGCTTCTCGCTGGCGCTCAAGCACGACGGCACGGTGTGGTCCTGGGGCGCCAATGGCCTGGGACAGCTGGGGGACAGCTCCACCCAGCGCAGGCTGGAGCCGGTGGAGATCGCCGGCCTCACGGGCGTCACCGCGGTGGCGGCGGGGCGCACGCACGCGCTCGCGCTCAAGGCGGACGCGACGCTCTGGGCGTGGGGCTCCAACACCTATGGCGAGCTGGGGGACAACACCCAGACGCGGCGGCTTGCGCCCATCCTGGTGAACACCCTGACGGGCGTCACCGCGGTGGGCGCCGGCGAGCACCACAGCCTCGCGGTGACCACCGGCGGCAAGGTCTGGGGCTGGGGCCGCAACCAGCACGGCCAGACGGGCAACGGCGTGAAGTCGAACTGGCAGAAGCTGCCCGCGCAGGTGCTCGGGCTCACCGGCGCGGTGGCGGTGTCGGGCGGCGGGGAGCACTCGCTCGCCGTGCTCGCGGACCGCGGCGTCTGGGCCTGGGGCAACGGCAGCCAGGGCCAGCTGGGCACCGGCATGGCGGGCTTCCGCGAGGCGCCCGTGCAGGTCTGGTAGCGCCCCCCCCGCGCGGACGGCGGCCCGCTCGCGTGAGTCCAGCGCGAGCGGGCCGGGTGGGACGCGGGAGCGGGGCGGGGCTACTTCGCCTTGCCGAACTCGCGGCTGGCGATGACGCCCTGCACCTCGGCGAGGGCGCGAGCGCCGGAGGCGGACTCGAGCGCCTTCTCCGCGATGGCCTGCACCTGGCGCTTGGCCTCGGCCAGCTCCGTCTGGAGCGTCTGGAGGGCCTGGGCCTGCTTCGTGCTGGTCTCCTTGAGGGACGCAATCTCCATGCTGGCCACCTTCTGCGCCGTCTCCGCGTCCTTGTTGGCGAGCGTCAGCTTCAGCTCCCAGTCCGCCTTGACGCGGTTGCCGGCAATCGCCGCCGCCGTGTCCGCCTCCTTCTTCAGCTGCGCGGGGAACTCGGCCACCTGCTTTCGCAGGTCCTCCAGCTCCTTCTCCCGCAGCTTCAGCTGCTCCTCGCGGCCGGCCCAGTCCTTCTCCAGCTTCTCCTTGCGGTCCCTCTCCGAGGCGGCCTGCACGCGCAGCCCCTCGGCGAACGCGTCCTGCTCCTTTTTGCGCTGCACCTGCACGTCATAGGCGTACTGCTCCTCGGCGCGCGCGCGCGAAAGCTCCGCCGCCGCCTTCTCCGTGGCCAGCTCCGAGGCCGCCCGCTCGCGCGTCTCCGCGATGTCCTTCTGGAGTTGCTCCATCTCCTCCTGGAGCTTCGCCTTGCGCACGTCGTACTCGGCCACCAGCACGTCCACGGCGCTGGCCGCCACGTCCTTGCCATGCAGCTCCGTCAGCTCCTCCGTCTTCAGGCGGATGGCCTCGTCCAGCTGCTTCATCTCCTCCACCAGCGCGATGACCTGCTCGTTGATGCCCGCCAGCGTCTTGCCGATGGTGAGCCCCGCCTCGGTGACCTTCTTCACCGCGGACTCGGCCGACAGGTTGGACACGTCCGCGAGCACGCCGCGCGCGTGCGCGTCACGGGCCTCCTGCTCCTTGGCCGGGACGACGGGCTTGTTGCGCGCCTTGCGAGCCAGGTCCTCGAAGGCCGCCTTGGTGGACTCCGAGGAGCGGTTGCGGGAGGCGGACTTGCGGGACTTGGACTGGGTGGAAGCCATGTGACTCTCCAGGTAGGGCACGGCCAGGCGGGCCGCGTTGGCTCGCGAATGGCGTGAGGGTTTCGTGGGGTTTCTGGCCCCCTTCTCGGGCGACCATGTGAAAAGAGTACCTGGAGGGTCTGACACGGCTGGCCGGGTTCCAGGCGTGCTTCCGGGGCCGGGAAAGGGCTGTTGGGGGCCCCAAGAAGCCACGCCGGGCTTGTGGTCGGGGCCGGGGGCCGGCTAACTCCCGGCCCAGACTCCGCTCAAGGGAGAGCGTCAATGCAGGTCGTCAGTGTGAAGCAGGTCCTCGCCGGCGCGGTGGAGGCAGGGACGAAGGTGGAGGTCCGTGGCTGGGTGCGCACCCGGCGCGACTCGAAGGCGGGCATCAGCTTCGTCAACGTGAGCGATGGCTCGGTGTTCGACCCCCTCCAGGTGGTCGCGCCCAATTCGCTGCCCAACTACGAGAAGGAGATCCTCCGACTCACCGCGGGCGCCTCCGTCGTCTGCCGCGGCACGCTGGTGAAGTCCCAGGGCAAGGGGCAGGCGTTCGAGGTCCAGGCGGACGAGGTCCAGGTGCTGGGCCTGGTGGACGACCCGGACACGTACCCCATCCAGCCCAAGCAGCACACGCTGGAGTTCCTGCGCGAGGTGGCGCACCTGCGCGTCCGCACCAACACGTTCAGCTCGATTACGCGCGTGCGTCACCGCGCGGCGCAGGCGGTGCACCGCTTCTTCGACCAGGAGGGCTTCTTCTGGGTCAACACGCCCATCATCACCGCGAGCGACGCGGAGGGCGCCGGGCAGATGTTCCGAGTGTCCACGCTGGACGCCGTCAACCCGCCGCGCACGCCCGAGGGGAAGATCGACTGGCACAAGGACTTCTTCGGCAAGGAGGCGTACCTCACCGTCTCCGGCCAGCTCAACGTGGAGGCCTACGCCATGGCCATGTCGAAGGTGTACACCTTCGGCCCCACGTTCCGCGCGGAGAACTCCAACACCACGCGCCACCTGGCCGAGTTCTGGATGATCGAGCCGGAGATTGCGTTCGCGGACCTCAACGCGGACGCGGACCTGGCCGAGCGCTTCCTCAAGTATGTCTTCAAGGCGGTGCTGGAGGACTGCGGCCCCGACTTCAAGTTCTTCGAGGAGCGCGTGCAGAAGGGCGTCACGGAGCGGCTGGAGAAGTTCATCCACTCGAGCTTCGAGCGCATCGACTACACGGACGCGATTGAGATCCTCAAGAAGGCGAAGAAGAAGTTCGAGTACGCGCCGGAGTGGGGCAAGGACCTGCAGACGGAGCACGAGCGCTACCTGTCCGAGGAGCACGTGGGCCGGCCCGTCGTCGTGATGAACTACCCGGAGGCCATCAAGGCCTTCTACATGCGCATCAACGAGGACGGGAAGACGGTGGCGGCCATGGACGTGCTGGCCCCGGGCATCGGCGAAATCATCGGCGGCAGCCAGCGCGAGGAGCGGCTGGACGTGCTGGATGCGCGCATGAAGCGCTTCGGCCTGGAGCCGTCGCATTACGAGTGGTACCGCGATTTGCGCCGCTACGGCACGGTGCCGCACGCGGGCTTCGGGCTCGGGTTCGAGCGGCTCATCGTCTACATGTGCGGCCTGCAGAACATCCGCGACGCCATTCCGTACCCGCGCGTGCCGGGCTCGGCGCAGTTCTAGGCCGCGCCGGCCCGAGAACGGGTGTCAGGGGAGCTGGGACTGGAGGGCGGGCCAGCGGGTGCGGACCCACTGGCGCACATACTCCAGCTCCTGCTCGTAGGTGTTGAAGTCGGTGCGCTGGTACCAGTTGGGGAAGTTGCCCTCGCCCACGGTGCCGGGCGCGCCCAGGGCCCGGTACTCCAGCTCCCACTTGGCCCAGTCGCGCTTGGCCACCGCGGAGGTCTCGCGCTCGTAGACGTCGATGAGGGCGAGCACCGTCTCCAGCTTCACCTCGTTCTTCAGGAGCGAGCGGTAGCGCTCGCGCATGGGCCCGGAGAACGTCGGGTCCGCGAGCAGGCGCGCGAAGATGCGGTTGGTGTTGGTGAAGTTGGAGCGCGTGGTCGGCGACGTGCGCGTGGTGTCGAAGTTCTGCCCGAAGCTCGCGTCCAGATCCCAGGGGATGAAGCGCCAGGGGCCCTGCGTGTTCGGGTCATACGCGTGATAGGCGTTCTTCGAGTGCGAGTCGGTGCCGTGGATGAGCGTGTTGAAGATCCACCAGTTCTCGTAGTCCTTGAGGCTGGCGCGCTGGGGGAACTGGGCGCGGAAGGTGGCGTCATCGGAGTCCGCGACGAAGCCGATGAAGGCCTCCAGGGTGTCCCAGGCGTGGGGCTGGCCCATCTCCGGCTCGCCGACCTTCTTCTCGAAGCCCTCGCGCAGCGAGGCCTTGGGCGTGCCGTCGCGGCGGACGCGGGAGAAGTTGGCGTCGTTCTCCACGGCCTTGAACAGGTCGGAGTCCTTGTCCAGGCCGTGGTCGGCCATCAGCCGTTTGTGGGGCAGGTCCGCGACGGTGTAGAGGCCGAGGTAGCGGTTGTTGGCGTACAGCACGGCGCTGTAGGTGCGCACGCGGATGTTGTCGGGAGAGATGCGGCTCCACAGGTCGAACGCGAGCCGGGTGCGCACGTACGAGTTGTCATTGAAGGTGGTGACGAGCGCGATGCGCTTCTTGTCGACGAAGCCGTCGCCGTAGACCGTCTCATCGAAGAGGTCCTCGTCGGGGAACTTGAAGGTGAAGCTGCGCTTGGGGAAGGCGCCGGAGGTGGCGCCGCGGTACTTGGCCTCCACCTGGTAGGTGCGGCCCCGGTAGATGAGCCTGGCGCCCTTGTAGCTGCCCGAGGTGAGGGGCGGCTCGTAGGTGAGGTGGAAGACGGGCAGGCCGTACTCCTCGGTGTACTTCGAGGGGTCGACGATGGCCACGTTGCCCGGGCCGCCGTTGTTCTCGGCGACGCCGACCTTGAGGGTGCCCGTCTCGTTGGTGGAGCGCTCGCGCAGCACGAGATTCCACACGGCCGCCTGGTCCTTGCCGGTCGTCCAGCGCAGCGTGGCGGTGGCCTCGTCGAAGGTGGCGCCGGTGGGCAGGTTGTCCACGGTGAAGCGCACGGCGGCCCCGGTGTGGCCGGTGGAGCACGTCACGGTGGCGGTGACCTGTTGTCCCTCGGTGACCCACTTCGCCTCGCCCGCGGTGGGGGCGCAGACGGTGGGGGCGGGGCCTGCGTCGGGTGTGCCCGCGTCCGGAGGAGGAGGCTCGCCGGCGTCGGGCACGCCCGCATCGGGGCCGGGCTGTCCGGTGGGGGGACCCGCATCGGGGTCACCCGAGGGCGCCCGGTCGGGCGGCTGACCCTCGGGACCAGGGGGACTGTCGCCCCCGCAGGCCACCATCAGACTCACGACACACGCCAGTACGACGCTCGACACGCTTTTCCGGGCCACCGTGTTGCTCCTCCGCCTCCCGCCAACCCCGTCGGACTCGAAGGAATAGGCATCCGGAGGAGCGCTGACAGGCCCCCTGCCACGGACGTGTGTCGTCCGGTGGACTTAGGGCGAGCGCCGCCGTGCGCATTCAGGCGGGGCTCTTCAAGGACTCACTCCATGGCGGCGGAGCTTGCGCTTGAGGTACCAGAGGCCGACGCCCGCGTAGGGCCGGAGCCGCCCGTCTGCATCCCTCCGCGCGTAGTGCTGGTGGAGCACCTTCAGCCGTGAGGGACTGTCGTCCTTTTCCAGTTGCTGACGGATCTCGTCAATCACGGCCATGCGATTGCGTTTGAGTCTTGCGACGTTGAGATTCAAGCGCGAGATGTCCTTGGTGGCATTCTCGTCGTCGCTGAGGATCTCCCCTCGGACCTTGTCGTAGCGGTAGTGCTCACCGACATCCGGCGGCATCCTGGCCGGGCTGTAGGAGAGGGGCTGCTGCGCTGTGGGCAGATTTCCCCGATACGTGTCGCAATGCGCAGTGCCTTCGTCACGGGTTCCAGCTCCGGCAAAGGAGCGCCCGACGATGATTCCAGGGCACACGCCGAGCAGGTTGTCCCAGTCGAGCGTGCGATGGCCGGCGGCATTCCTCGCCTCGAAATGCTCCAGCTTCATCCCACCTGATTGGGGCTGCCTGGAGTCTGCTGCGTGCGTGCCCGTGAGCGGCGACATGCAGTACGCACAGAGCCCGCCCTGTTCGTCCCAGGCTTGCTCGCGCATCGCCTGCTTGCACTGTCCGTCCAGCGAGGTCCAGGCATTGTCGTCCACCGTGCCGTACGTTTCTTCGTACTGCGCACGTGCCTCTGCGAGGCGCGAGGGTTCAGGACTCTTCGTGATCTTCAGCACTGAGATCATCCTCGAGGTCTCGCACCGCCCACTCCGCACGCACGATGTCCGTGTCATCGGCGCCAAGCTGGGCTCGCAGGGTGTTCAGGAGAGCCCTGGCCTCCATCAGCTTCGAGCCATCGATGAACTCAGCCAGTCTGTCGAGAGCGCCCTGCATCTCCTGGGGCCGTGATGGCTCATCGAAGATGTCCTCGAGCAGCGCATTCGTGTCCTTCCCCTTCACGTGCGAGACAGGCCGGGGCGCCTTCTCGCCAGAGACGAGCAACCGGACCCAAGCATCCTCCGCTGTCGAGAGCACCTGGGGCGAGTGGGTCGTCGCCACGAACTGCACGCCGGGGAAGGTCTTCCTCAAATCCCCGATGACACGCCGCTGCCAGCGGGGGTGCAGGTGCAGGTCGATTTCGTCGATGAGCACGATGCCTCGTGCCAGCTTGGGGGCATTGACTCCGTGGTGCGGGTTGAGTTGCGCGCATCGCCAAGCGAGGTCGGCCGCGAGCGCAACGAGGTTTCGGTAGCCGTCAGACAGGAGATGGAAGGGCAGGGTGCGGCCGTCCTCGAGGTCCACCATCACCGACTGGGTATTCAGGCTGAAGTAGAGCTTCTTCGCGCTTGGAAGGCAGGCGGCTGCTGCGTGCTGTACCGCCTCGAGTTGGGGCTCATGCACCGCCGAGACATCCTGCCCCGCCTGAAGTGCCGAGGCCACGCGCTCGATGCGCGCCTGCTCCCGCCATTGCATCCACGCCTCGAACTGCCAGGTCGACGAGGCGGGCTCCAGGCTCGCGTGGTAGCCCTGTAGGCGCGAGGTCACCGCGGAGCCTTTTCGATCTTGCTTCTTCAGCCAGAGCCGAGCGGTGCCGTAGAAGCTGATGACCGGCAGGTCGACGTCTTCGCCACGGATGACGGCTGCTTCCATGGCCTCGGCTCGCTGGCTCACGGGAGTTCCGCCGGTGGACCGCGACTTCTTGCTTCGCGCGAGGATGTGCCGGGTCCAGGTGACCGCCTGCCCGTCGACGACTGTCCCGTGAGCCGTGACCTCGACCGGGTAGACCTGCTCGATGGAAGGCACCCCTTCGGACATATGCCCGACCTGGCGGACGTCATCGTCTCTCAGGTAGCGGGATTGGCCCGCTACCTGACGCAGTCCCGTGAACCATTCGCCGATGGCGACCGCGAGCGCTTCCAGCACCGCTGTCTTTCCCGCCCCGTTGCGCCCCAGCAGGAGCGTGAACTCTGGGTGGAGATCGAGCCCGAAGTCCTCGAACCCACGGAAGTTCTTCAGCTCAAGTCTTTGGATGTGCATCGGCTCCTCGGGAGGGCGCGCACCGTAGCACGGCCCTTCGGACCGACGCAGCGCCGAGCGTTGCCTCCACACGCTCGATGAGTAGGCCTTGGTCTCCGAGGAGTGGCCCGACGGAGCTTGCTGAGACGTGTCAAGACGCGTTCCTGGATGGCGGCAAGAGTTTGCGCCGTGCCGTGGAGCCAGCGACACGGGTGGACAGTTGCGCCGGGCAAGGATGTGCCGCTGGGTGGGAATGCTCCAGCCAGGGCAGGGGGCTGCCCACGTATCCCTCCCATGAAGGACTCCCCCCGTCCCTCCCTCGCACTGCTGCTCTGCATCCTCTGGGTGCCGCTGGCCTCCTGGGCTCAAGCGCTCCCCACCGCCGGTGGCGAGGCCCGCGCCGTCGAAATCGATGTCCAGGCCACGGACGCGGGGACCACCATCGCCGCGGAGGACGCCACGCGCCTGGGCCTGACTCCGGATGGCGGCGCCGTCTCCCTGCTGACGCCTCGTCTGCTGACCGAGTCCCCCGTCTCCTGGCCCGAAGGGCTGCAAGGTGCCCCCAGTGACGTCGGCCTGCTCCTGCGCATCGACGAGCAGGGCGCCGTGGCCGAGGTCACCGTGGAGAAGCCCGCCACGCACCCCCAGCTCAACGAGGCCGCCATCCAGGCCGCGCGGGGACTGCGCTTCACCCCGGCGATGCTCGGCGACCGCGCCGTGTCGGTGCGCCTGCCATACGCCTACCACTTCGAGCCTCCAGCTCCGCTGCGCTTCACCCAGTCCCGCCTGCGTGGCGAGGTCCGCGCCCGAGGCACCCGCGAGCCGCTCGTGGACGCCGCCCTGTTCCTCGCGGACGGCGAGGAGCCCGTCGCCATCACCGACCTGGAAGGCCGCTTCGAACTCGAGCTGCCCCCGGGCACCCACTCGCTCCGCGTGCGCGCCCCCGGCCATCAGCCCGGTACCTTCGAGGAGTCCCTCACGTCGGGCCAGACGCTCGACGTCATCTACCGCCTCCAGCCCGCCCGCGTGAGCCCGTACGAGACGGTGGTCCGTGACACGCGCCCGCGCACCGAGGTCTCCCGCATCACCTTGCAGGAGCAGGAGCTGCGCGAGGTGCCCGGCACGCAAGGCGACCCATTCAAGGTCATCATGCTCATGCCGGGCGTGGCCAGCGTCGCCTCGGGCCTGGGCTATCCCGTGGTGCGAGGCGGTCAGCCCGCCGCCACCGGCTACTACATCGACGGCGTGCGCGTGCCCATGCTGTACCACCTGCTGCTCGGCCCCGCGGTGGTGCACCCCGAGTTCATCGACACCATCGACTTCCATCCCGGCACACCGCCCGTCCAGTACGGACGGCTCCTGGGCGGCGCCGTGGAGGGCCGGCTGAGCAAGCCGCGCGAGGACCGTCCGCACTTCGCCGCGTACGCGGACCTCCTCAACGCGGGCGGCTTCGTCGAGGTCCCCTTCGACAGCACCGGCACCTCCCTCACCGTGTCGGGCCGCTACAGCTACACCGGGCTGCTCATCCCCCTGGCCTACGCCATCTTCAACGACGAGGAGGACAACCCCATCCACGCGGCCTTCTGGGACTACCAGGCCCGCATCGAACAGAAGGTCGGCGCCGGACGGCTGCGCCTGCTCGCGCTGGGCAGCTCCGACGACGCGGGCGAGGCCACCGCCGGCTACGAGGACAGCATGGGCGCCACCATCGTCTCGCGCTTCCACCGCGTGGACCTGCGCGGCACCCATCCCCTCGCAGGCGGCGAGGCGGAGCTCGGCTTCACGGTGGGCCTCGACGAGGTGGCGCTGCTCGGCTACCGGCGCATCATCCTCCGCGAGGAGCGGGGGCCGGAGGAGGTCCTCGCTGGCCGGTACGGCCTGGACCAGCTCACGTTCTCCGCGCGCACCGGTTGGAAGCGCGAGCTGTCCAAGACCCTCGCGTTCCACGTGGGCGCGGACGTGGAGCACCGCCGCGTGGCCACCGGCATCACCGGCTCCGCAAGGCCCCCGGGCTGGCGTCCCCAGGATGATGCCCATCCGCTCAAGCAGCCCTCCGCGCTCGCCACCTTCACGGGCGTGTTCGCCGGCGCGACGTGGCGTCCCGCGGAGAAGTGGCTGGTGTCACCCGGCCTGCGCGTGGATGGCTATCACCTGGTCCCCGGCATCCAGCACGTCGTCCTCGAGCCGCGCCTGGCGGTGCGCCACACGCTGACGTCCACGCTCACCCTCAAGGGCGGCGCCGGGCTCTACCACCAGCCGCCCACCGTGCTGCTCCACCTGCCGGCCATGGACGTGTCGGGCCTGAACCACGGTGTCCAGGAGGGCGCCCAGTTCGACGTGGGCGCGGAGTGGAAGCTCGGCTCGGGGCTGGAGCTGTCGGGGGACATCTACTTCAACCCGCTGTTCCGCACGGTGGAGTTCGAGGTGATGGACGTCCTCGAGAACCGCAAGCGCCGGGGCCAGCCGTACGCGGACCCGAAGGCCCGTGGGTACGCGTATGGGTTGGACCTGATGGTCCGCCACCCGCTCGGCCGCGACTGGTTCGGCTGGGTGACGTACAGCTTCCTGCAGAGCAAGCGCCACCGCCGCTTCGCGCGCTACAACGATGACAACAGCATCCGGGAGGTCGCGGAGGGAGAGCTGCCCTTCGCCTTCGAGCAGGCCCACGTCTTCAACGCCGCCGTCAGCTACAAGTTCGGCGACAACTGGACGGTGGGCTCGGTGCTGCACTTCAACACGGGCAGGCCAGAGTCCGGCGAGGTCTCCTCCGTCACCCAGCGCGAGTCGCGCACGCATGATGGCTACCGACTGTGGGTGCGCCAGGACGCGGACCGCGTGGAGCGTCTGCCGGCGTTCTTCCGCGTGGACTTCCGCGTCGCCAAGGCCTGGGCCTACGAGGAGTTCAACGTCGAGGCGTACCTGGACATCCTCAACCTCTCGCTGCAGCAGGAGGTGTTCGCCTACGAGTACAAGCGCAAGGCCGGCAAGCTGCAACGCAACGCGATGGGGTTGCCCGTCATCCTGCCGATGTTCGGCCTGAAGGGGAGCTACTGAAGATGCGCCCATCTCTTCCGAGTCTGGGATTGTCCGCCGCGATGCTACTGCTCGCTCCAGGGTGTGACCGGCTCCAGGACGACCCCATCTTCGTGTACGGCCGATTGGAGCGGCGCGACGGCTCGTCCGTCACCGACGGCGTGGTGCCCTATGCGAGGACGGCCCACTACGAGCCGCGTGGCGAGGCGAACGTGGAGTACGTCATGCCGGAGTTCATCCACTCCGGAGAAGGCGTCACCGACGGCTACGGCGACTTCTTCCTGGAGATGCGCTACGGCGACGTGCAGTCGGCCAACTCGCCGGACCCGGACCTGCACCAGCCCTTCCGCTTCCGGGCGCAGTGGCGGGACGAGACGGGCGCGGGTGTCTTCGCGTCCTTCGTCTTCCATGACGACGTGGAGCTGCCCACGCTGCGCATCTGGGATTCACAGCTCGCCATCTCTCCGGGGATGGAAGGCTCCATCGTGAGCTTCGGCGCGCTTCCTCCAGTGCCAGTGCCGCCGCTCACTGGCGAGTACGCGATGACGTCGGATGAGCATCAAAACGTCATCCCGAACCTGCCCACCACACCGGAGCCCGCGCTCTTCATCGTCGATGGCGGCCAGCCCCTGTTCCGGGTGTGGGCGGCGTCGTCCGGGTGGGTCGCCAATCGCTTCGTGCTGGAGGACTTCGCCCAGCCCGCCGTCATGCTGCGGGCCCACTCCCTGGGCGAGTTCATGTTCTACCCGCTGGGAGGCAAGCACAGCCCGCTGGTCTTCCGGGTGGACTGGCGGACGGAGGAGCTTCCGCTGCCGCCCGCGGGGCTCCGGCCCGTGAGCCGCGGCGCGACGTGCCAGCCCGCTCCTCCGAGGGGCGCCTGTCCCTGGACGGACGGGAGGCTGGAGCGCGTCGCGCTGGGCCTCAAGCCGGTGGATGCCTTGACGCTCACGCTCGAGGAGCCTCGGAGCCTGCGTCACGCGGTGGTGCGCGGCGCGGAAGGCAACTTCCTGGGCTTCGTGGTGGAGGGGAGCCTGGACGCCGAGCAGTGGACGCGGATGGGCGTGCTGCGCAACTTCGCGAAGGACTATGTCCCGCCGCCCCTGAACCGCAGGGGGCCGCGCGCCTACAACGAGCAGACGCAGTGGGACAGCCCCTTCGACGGGCGGTTCTCCTGGTCCCAGGGACCGCACTTCCTGGAGGGCCCGCTGGAGCCGGTGGGACCGGTGCGCTACGTCCGGCTGCGACCGGCGAGCTTCGACCACGCGGGTGAGGCGCAGGTCTCCGGAGAGATACAGGCCCTGGGCGAGCTGTCCGTGTTCGAGTAGCCGGGCCTAGCCAGCACGCAGGCGCGCGGAGTCCTCCGCGTGCTTCTCCAGCGCCTCGGCGATTCGCGGCGCGTTCCACAGCGGGTCCAGGCACGGGCAGAAGTAGCCGGGGCCCGCCTTCTCGCGCACGGCCCACTCGAAGAAGCCGCGCGCCGTCGCGTGCAGCTCCTCCGGGAGGAAGAGCACCGCCACGTCGTACTCGGTGAAGCGCAACAGTCCAGGGACGCGCCACTCCCGCTCCCAGTCGAAGCGGTAGTTGTAGGGCGCGTTGTGGGAGTCACCCTGGATGTCCACGAAGGGCGTCATGGACCACAGGGGATGCGCCCTGGAGTCCGGAGCCGCCAGGGCCTGGTCCACCTGGTGCTTGAGGGACAGGTGCGCGGGCGATGCGTACTGGACGTACCAGACGGGGCCGCCACCCTGGGAGAGGATGAAGCTCTTGCGGAAGCCGATGCCGTACAGGCTGCGGCGCTGGACGAGCCGGGCGAGCTGGTCCAGGGGGATTTCGCTGAAGCACACCGCGCGGTGACGCTCCGCGACCTGGGGCTCCTTGCGCGCGAGCCCGAAGCCCTGGGCTCCGGGGATGAGCGTGCGCGTGCCCAGGATGTTCATCATGTTCTGGTAGGCGTCATGGAATGGCGCGCCCGGCTTCGTGAAGTGCACCACGAAGTCAGACATGTCCCGCCATTGTGCATTCGCCTGATAGCCCAGCATCGTCCTACCCCCGCGGTACTGTTCCGGAGCGGGGTGGTGCGCGCAACCCGGGTGCAGCTGTCTCCCAGAGGCCTGTCTGCCCTCCTGCCGGCGATGCGCGATGGGTGGGGACCTCCGTGCGCCGCCCTCGTCGCCTGCTCGGGGTGTCGGGCAGCGGCGTGCATCGCAATCGTTCCCAGGCACGTGGCCGACGGAGCGGTCAGCGGGAGAGCGAGCGATGCGCAACGGAGGATGGTTGTCGCCAGTGGAGCGGGTGCGGCGTCTCGCGTTGTCTCTGGAGCGGCTGGCCGCCCACGGGCTGGCGAGCGGCGCGGTGAGCGGCGCCACCGAGGGGCTGCACGAAGAGCTGCCGGCGCTCGACGGCACCCTGAAGGAGCTCATCCAGGACACGGTGCTCCTGCTGGCTCGCACGGTGCACGAGGCGAACGAGCATGCGCCAGGTGCCTGGACGCACACGCTCGCGGAGAGCGCGGTCCGGGGCGCGGTGGAGGAGCTGCGGCGCTCGATGCCGGGCGTGGACCTGCTGTCGCGTGAGCTGGTGGAGCGGATGAACGGGTGGCTCGAGCGCACCGCGGAGACGGAGGCGCTGCGCCGCAGGGAGCTGCGCAAGCCCGGCGCCCGGGCCCGGACGATGGCGACCGGCGCGGTGCGGGGCGCGGTGAAGGAGCTGGAGCACGACATGGACCTGGTGGCTCCCATGGCCGCGCAGCTGGCGTCACGCGCGGGGCAGGGGCTCATCGAGGGATTGAGCCAGGCGTTGGAGGCACGGTCCGAGCGGCTCGACGAGGTGCTGGAGCGAGCGGGCCGGCGGTTCGTCCACTCGGTGGTGGAGCAGTTGGAGCTGGAGCTGAAGGCCCGGCGGGAGGGGACGGATCTGGGCGGAGCCGTGGCGGCGATGGCCGAGCGCACGGCGGCGGCGACGGTGAGAGGAGCGTCGGAGGAGCTGCGGCGGCAGGGCGGGGTGGTGCGGGATGCACACCCGGGCTCCGCGCTACGGGCCGCGAGCCGGGACGTGACGCTGGGCGTGCTCTCCGCGTTGTCGGAGCACCTGCGTCGGCCGTTCGCCGTCGTGGCGGGGGCGGGCGGCGCGCTCATGCTCACCGCGCTCACCCTGAAGCGCTGGCGTTGACTCACGGGCTTCGTCCCCGCGTCGCGCGGGGGATGAGTCCGCCGCCGCGAGGAAGACTCGGTGGCGACGTCGAGGGGCGGATGCGGCTCGGCGCCTCGGCGGAGAGGCCAGCTCCGGCGGCCACGTTGATGCCGGGTGAGGCGCGGCGCTTGCTCCGCGAGGCAGTCTCGGCATGGCACCTCCGTCGATGATCGGGCGCGGCACCGATGGGCTTGCCCTGACGCGCCATCCCAGAAGGCGCCCGGGCGAGTCGCGGAGGCCCGGAGGAAGCCCCTTGTGCGGCGACGCTCGGTGGCGACTACGATGGTCCGCCATGCTCCGCTCCCGCTCGCTGTCGCTGGTGGCCCTGTTCACGCTGGTCGTCGCGCCCCTGGCGCTCGCCGCCGCGGGTCCCCGGTTGCAGGCCTTCTTCCAGCCCGACCTCACGAACGTCGCCTACCAGCAGAAGGTCTACGCGCAGGTCGCCGGCAAGTGGAAGCAGCCAGGACGCAAGAGCGTGCCCGCCGTGGGGCGCAAGGCGGTGGTCCAGGCGGTGATTGGACGGGACGGCAAGCTCGTCTCGGCGGTCGTGGGCGTGGAGTCCGGTTCCAGGGCCTGGGACGCCGCCGCGCTGTCGGCCGTTCAGAAGGCCGCGCCTTTCGCGCCGCTACCGGCGGACTATGTACTGCCGACGTTGGATGCCCACTTCCACGTCGAGTGGACCGCCTCTCCTTGAACATCCGGCCGCGTCGCATCGGAGCCATCGATGACCCTCGGGTTGCCGCGCTTCGCCTTCCTGGTCGTCCTGTTCCTGCTGGCCGCCCCGCCCGTCGAGGCGGCCCGAGCGCCTCGCCGCGTCACGAGCGCGACCAGCGTCATCGGCGCCTGGAAGGAATCCCAGCACCTCTACGTGAAGGGGGACGTCGGCGTCACCGACGACCAGCTCGAGGACCTGGAGGCGTGGCTCACGGAGGAAGCGCCGCGCTGGACCGTGGTGTTGATGTCGGACGCGGAAGGGGAGCGCTACGTCGACGCCGAGGGGACGGCCTTCCGCGACATCGACGCCGCGCTGCACGCGCTGGGCAAGGGCCTGTCGAACCGGACGGGCTTCGGCGCGCTGAAGAACCCCCGGACGAGGGAGCCCGATGGCACCGTGCTGTTGATCTCCCTGGCGGAGCGCCGCTTGTCGTACTTCGCCTCGGAGACCAAGGACCAGCGCCGGCTGGGCGAGGACCGCTGGGCGGGCTCGCTGGACGCCCGCGCCGTCGAGGCCATGCGCAACGGCGGCCGCCTTATCGACGCGGTGAAGAACACCGTCGACTCCATCGAGACCCAGCTGCGCGCCGCCCTGGACAGGGAGGAGCTCGAGCGGACCCGTCGCATCGAGGCGTTGAAGGCGAGTCTCGTGGCGCTCCAGAAGGAGCTCCCCGGGCTCGAGGAGCGTCGCGCCTCGGTCTTCAGGTCGGCGATACCGCCGGGATTGTCCGCGGCCGCCGTCGACTTCCAGGCCGCGGGCAAGACGCTCCTCCAGGCGCTCGCGCTGCTCACGCCGCCGGAGAAGGCGGACCTCGCCAAGGCGACGTCCCTGTATGACGGGCTGCGCGCGGACCTGGAGGGGCTGCGCGCGGCGATGGAGTCCCATCGGCTCGCGAGCGACCGATTGAAGGTCCTGGAGGCCGCGCTGGAGAGCCTGCCCGGGCACCGTTACGCCGGCTTCGCGAAGCCGCAACTGGAGGCGCTGGACGCGGCGGTCGAGAATGCCAACGCCGCGGTCCGCGACATGTCGCCGTCCCATCGCGACGCGCTCGTCGCCGCCGAGTCCGCTCGCGTGAAGGTCGCCGAGGCCCTGACGTCCGCCGAGAAGGACGAGCGCCGGCTCGTGGAGCTCGACGAGGCGCTCAAGGCCCTCGAGGCGCTGCCGACCGCGGAGGCCGTCCAGGACGCGCTCACGAGGGCGAGGGCCGCGCAGCAGAAGGCCCGCGAGACGTTCGAGTCCCGCTCGCAGCTGCATCGCTACGCGATGGACGAGAGCGAAGAGGCGCTCCGGCGGGCGGAGCGGGAGACGCAGAAGGCACAGAAGGCCCGGCGGATGCGGGACACGGGGGCCACGGCGGGTGGCGCGGGGCTGCTGCTCGCGGGCGTGCTGGCGCGCCGTCGTCGCAACGCGAGCCGACGCACGGCCATCGAACAACACGAGCGCTTCCGCACCGTCGTCGACGAGAAGACCCAGGCGCTGTTCGACCTGCTGGAGCGCACGCACCTGGTGGCGGGCAAGTCCCGCGACGACATCGCGCGGCGCTTCGAGGGCCTCACGCGCGAGCGGGGACAGCAGCTCGCGTCCAATGTCGACGAGCTCTTCCTGCTGGTGACGGCCGCCGCGCGGGTGCTGCACCGGGCCGAGGACCTGCTCGCGGGTTCGGGCCCGTTGAACGGGCTGGGCGCGCACCTGGGCACCTCGCGCTACGAGAAGGTCACCGAGCTGCTGCGCGACGCGCCCATCGTCTTCCACCCGGATGAAGGCGTGGAAGGCGTCCTGCGCGGGCCGCGCTCGCACGCCCAGCGGCTCATCGGAGACGTGAAGAGCTATCAGCCGTTCTCGCTCTCGTTCCTGGACCTGCTGGAGGCGTTCAACTCCCACGCGGAGCGGGGGCTGCGGCTCGTGGAGGCCCTCGAAGGTGTCCCCCAGGTCGCGCTGGACGCGGTGAACGCGCTGGAGACGTTCTGCGCCCGGCTGCGCTCCCTGACGCCCGGGGCGGAGGTGCTCCGGGTGAAGCAGGTGGTCGCGCTCGTGGTGCCGTCGCTGGAGTCGCTCGTCGCGGCCGCGCGCCCGCTGCTGGCCAAGGACCCGATGGCCGCGGTGGAGGGACCGCTGACGGAGGGCGGACGGCGTCTGGAGGACGCCGAGGCGCTCGTGGCGGTAATGGCGTCGGCCGTGGGGCAGGTGGCTCCCGCGGTGGAGCGCGCGGGGGCGGCGCTGGTGAAGGCGGGCCTGTCGCGTCGGTGGCTGGAGGAGGCGCTCGCGGCTCGGGGCGAGGCGACGGAGAAGGTGGCGCAGGCGCTGCTCCAGGCTCCCGCGGGGGACTCGGTCGCGGTGCTGGCGCGGTCCTTCACGGCCCTGGCCGGCCAGGCGGCGCAGACCTCCGAGCTGGTGAAGCTCGCGGCGCGCGCACAGGACGAGCTCGGCCGCGCGCAGAAGGAGACGGCGTCCGCGCGCGAGGCGCTGGGGCGTGAGCTGGACAAGCCCGCGTCGGCGCTCTTGAACGAGCCGGAGTCGAATCCGACGGACCGGCACTCGGTTGGAACGAACCTGCTGGCCACGGGGCGCGAGGCGCTCGCCGAGGGCCGGCTGGAGACGGCGCGCGAGGCGCTGGACGCCGTGCTCGCCCGCGTGGACGAGGTTCGCGCCATCATCGCGAGCAGTCGCCAGGCCCGGAAGACCTTCGCCTCCCGGCGGGATGCTTGTCGTGAAGAAGCCCGGCGACTGGAGACGCGGGTGGCGGAGGGCACCGTGCTGCTCGAGTCGCTGCTGAAGCGCTACCGTCCCACCGCGCTGCTCCTTCGCCCCGAGGACCCCGTGCACCCCGAGGCCAATGGCACCGTCCAGGACAACCTGACGGAGGTCGGCCGGCACCGCCTCGACGCCGCGAAGAAGCTCAAGGCCGCGGAGCTGGCCTTCGCCGAGGCGCGGCTGCTCGCCTCCGCGGACCTGCTGGGCCAGGTGGAGCGCCTCCATGCGCTCATCCATGCCCGCCTGCTGGAGGTCGACGAGAAGGCGCGGCGACTCCAGGCCGCGGAGGAGCACAACGCTGGGGCCCTCCTGGCCGCCCGGGGCCTGCTCGCGGCCTGCACCGCCGATGTCTCCGACGCCCGGGTGATGCGGTCCACCGTGAAGGCTCGGGACGCGGCCCAGGGGCTCCTCCAGGCGGCCGTGCAGACCACGGAGGCGCGGCCCGCGGACCCGTTCGCCGCCGGTGAGAAGCTCGCCGCGGCGTGTCTGTCATTGGAGCAGGTGCGCCAGTCCGTCGCCCGGGACAGGGCCCAGCACGCGCAGGCCCAGGACAGCCTGGCGTCGGCGGAGCGGGCCGTGTCCGCGGCGGACGTGTGGATCCGCCAGGCCGCCAACGACGGCATCGCCGACAGCCGGGCGACGGTGGTGGCGGTCAATGCCCTCCTGTCCCTGGGCAAGGACCTGTCCAAGGCCCAGGCGGAGTTCGGCAAGCCCCACAACGACTGGGCGGCCGTCGACACGCTGGCCGGACGCATCGCCTCCGACGCGGCCCGCAGGACGGCGGACCTGCGCGGAGAGCTGCGCTCCGCCGAGCAGGCCGCCAACGCCATCTCGGGCGCCGCCGAGCTGGTGCTCCAGGCGAGCTCGTGGCGGGGGCGGCCCGGGGGCTCCTACCTCGACGAGGCCCGGCGCTCGCTGGACCGGGGGCTGTACGTCGAGGCCGAGCAGTCCGCGGGCAGGGCCTCCCGCGCCGCGTCCGACGCCATCGTGGAGGCGGAGGAGGAGCGCCGCCGCGAGGAGGAGCGCTCCCGCGAATCGTCGTGGTCCTCGTCCTCCTCGTCCTCTTCGTCGTCGTGGTCCTCGTCCTCCTCGTCCTCCTCGTCGAGCAGCGGCTCCGGCTTCTCCAGCTCTTCCTACGGAGGCGGCTCTTCGGGGAGCGGCTCGGGTTTCGGCAGCTCAAGTTGGTAATCCCGGGCTATGGTGCGCGCCCATGGCAACTCCTCATATCTCCGCCGCACCCGGCGACTTCGCCGACGTGGTGCTGATGCCCGGTGACCCCCTCCGGGCTCGCTACATCTCCGAGCGCTTCCTGGAGGACGCCCGGGGCGTCACCTCCGTGCGCAACATGTTCGGCTTCACCGGCACCTATCAGGGCCGTCGCCTGTCGGTGATGGGGCACGGCATGGGGGTGCCCTCCATCTCCATCTACGCCACGGAGCTCATCAAGGTGTACGGCGCCCGCACGCTCATCCGCGTGGGCAGCTGCGGCGCGCTGCGTCCGGACGTGAAGCTGCGCGACGTCATCGTGGCCACCGGCGCGGGCACCGACTCCAAGGTGAACCGGATGCGGCTGTTGGACCATGACTTCGCGGCCGTGGCGGACTTCGAGCTCGCTCGCTGGGCCGTGGAGGCGGCCGAGCGTCGCAACAAGCCGGTGCGTGCGGGCTCCGTCTTCACCTCCGACCTGTTCTACCACCCCCAGGAGCAGCTCAACGCCGCGCTGGTGCGCATGGGTGTGCTCGCCATCGAGATGGAGGTCGCGGGCCTGTACGGCGTGGCGGCCGAGTTCGGTGCGCGCGCGCTGGGCCTGCTGACGGTGTCGGACCACCTGCAGACCGGGGAGCACCTGTCGCCCCAGGACCGGCAGACGACGTTCGACGAGATGATCGAACTGGCGCTCGACGTCGCGCTCAAGGTCCCGCCGCCGGCTCCCTGACGCCTCCCTTCCTGCTCGGCAAGTGTGGTGGGGGCCACTCCAGGTGGCCCCCGGGTCCGGGAGGGCGCCAAAAAATCCGGGGAGGGGCTTTGTGCTCGAACGAATCTCGGGCCATCCTTCGCCCCGGTGCGTTACCCCCTTTGGCTCCTTCTGGTCTGCGCCGGCTGTGCCGGGCGCGTGGTTCCCCACTCTGGCGGCGAGTCCGCCCTGGCCTCCGTGCGTTCAGAAGGACTGATGCAGGGAAGTCAGGAGGCGCCGCCGGTGCCCGTGCCGTCGCCGGTCGCCGTCGAGACAGCCGCCGTGCCCGTCGCCGCGGAGGCTCCGGCCGAGGGCTGCTCCTTGTCCGCGGAAGACCTGGAGGGCGAGGACGAGACGGCGGAGGCCGGCGAGGGGGAGGGCGACGACGGCGAGGGTGAGACGCCGGTGGTGGGCGGCGAGGTGCCCACGGGGCCGCTGTACACGGCGGACATCTCCGACGAGGAGCTGGCGCGGCGCTGGAAGGACGACATCGCGTCGCTGGGCTCCATGGCGGTGGGCTTCGCGCACAGTGGCCGGCTGGTGAACTCGGTGCAGTTCCCGAAGGGGGAGGGCGCCGACTGGCTGGTGGTGCAGCCCGAGATCGCCTGGGGCACGCAGGAGAGCATCGACTACCTCATCACCGCGATTCGGGAGGTGCGCTCGCGCTTCCCGGAGGCGCCGCCCATCCGCGTCAACGGCATCAGCAACAAGGAGGGGGGCTACAAGCGCCCGCACAAGAGCCACCAGAACGGCCGCGACGTGGACGTCGGCTTCTACTACCCGACGGTGGACCCCATCCGTGAGCGCGAGCGCGAGAAGTACATCAACGTGCCGCTCAACTGGGCGTTCATCCGCGCGGTGGTGACGAAGACGGACATCCAGCTCATCCTCGTGGACAAGCGCGTGCAGAAGGTCCTGTACGACTACGCGCTGTCGGTGGGTGAGGACAAGGCCTGGCTGGATTCGTTGTTCCACCCGGCGGGCATCATCCGGCACGCGCGTCGGCACCGGGACCACTTCCACCTGCGCTTCCACAACCCGAAGGCGCAGGAGCTGGGGCGCCGGGTGCAGCCGTTGCTGTCGCTGCAGCCCGAGCACAACGTGACGACGCACCGGATCCGCTCGGGTGACACGTTGGGGGGCATCGCGCTTCGGTACAACTCGTCGGTGGCGCTGATTCGCAAGGCGAACCGGATGAAGGGCAGCTTCCTGCGCGCCGGTCAGCGCCTGGCGGTGCCGCTGCGAGGGCCGTGCACGCACTGCCCCGTGCCGCCGCCCTTCGTGTTGCCGCCGCGCATGCTGCCGCCCGAGCCGAAGGCCCCGCTGGTCGCGTCGGTGGGCGCGGTGGCGGCGACCGAGGCGAAGGCCGTGACGGGTTGCGCGAAGCCCGTGCCGGCTCCGGCGCCGGGCACGCAGGTGGCGAAGTCCACCGAGTCCGCGCAGCCCGCGGCGGTGGGCGCCGAGTCGGTGAACGCGGCCGCCGCCGTGCAGGCCGGTGCCGCGTCCGTGAGCAGCGCCGCCGTGCAGGCCGGTGCCGCGTCCGTGAGCAGCGCCGCCGTGCAGGCCGGTGCCGCGTCCGTGAGCAGCGCCGCCGTGCAGGCCGGTGCCGCGTCCGTGAGCAATGCCGCCGCCGTGCAGGCCGGTGCTGCGTCCGTGAGCAGCGCCGCCGTGCAGGTCGGTGCCGCGTCCGTGAGCAATGCCGCCGCCGTGCAGGCCGGTGCTGCGTCCGTGAATAGCGCCGCCGTGCAGGTCGGTGCCGCGTCCGTGAGCAATGCCGCCGCCGTGCAGGCCGGTGCCGCGTCCGTGAGCGATGCCGCCGTGCAGGTGGTGGGCACGCCAGTGAACGCCGCGGTGCAGGCGGGTGCCGAGTCCGTGAACAGCGCCGCCGCCGTGCAGGCCGGTGTCACGCCGATGAACGCGGCCTCGGTCGAGCCGGCTCGGGCCGTGGTGGCCCCCGCGGGCGCCGCCGCTCCGAGGCCGACGGTGATGCCTTCGTCCGCGCGCGAGCCGTCCGAAGGTGCGTCCGTGGGAATCACGCACGGACGCTGAGCCGGTTCGAGGTGCCTCGACGTGGGGCCAGTGCCGTGGCCCCACGTGAGCCCTGCTCGAGTCGCCAACTCGCGACCGACAGTCTCCGCTAGAACGGAATCCGCAGCCCCACGTCCGCGGCGGGGATGAACTTCCACTGGGTCCGCTCGTCCAGCCGGACGACGACCACCGGCAGGCGCCCGCCCACCGTCACGGCCATCTGCGGCACCACGTACAGCGCGAACGACGCGACGGGCGCGGCCGACGGGCCCATCGTCCAGCCCGAGTCTCCGTCCCCCGTCTGCACCACCACCTGCAGCCCCGCCTCGACGCCCAGCGCCAGCTCCGTGTAGCGGTAGCGCTTCTTGAGCGCATAGCCCACGGTCAGGCCCGTGGTGAACTCACGGTTCTCCTCGTGCGGCCCCTGGCCCACCTCCAGCGCGAACGTCAGTCCCTGCAGCGCCTTGGACAGCTCCGCGCGGAACGCCAGCAGCGCGCCCGCGGGGTCCACCACCGTGTGGCGCATCCCCGCCGTCAACGTCAGCTCCCGGTCCCCGGGCGTCGCGGGCACATACGGCGAAATCTCCAGCGGCGCAGACGCGCGGGCCGAATCAAGCGTGCGCCCCTCGGTGACCGGCTCGGGAGAGCGGGCCACGAGGGGCTCGGGGGCGTTCTGATTCTCGGTCAGCGCGGCGGCGGCGACACGTTGCTCCACCGCGCCCCAGGGCCTCGGCTCCTGGGTCGGGTCCGGCTCCGGCGGCGGAGCCTCCTCGGGTGGGGCCTGCGTCTCCTCCGGCGTCGGCTCCAGCCACTGCCACTCCTCCGGTGACGCGATGACCACCTTCCGGGAGATGGGCACCGGATGGCTCCCCTTGAGGCCGGCGAGGGTGGGCGATGGCGGCGCCAGCTTCAGGTCGTCCCAGCGCACCTTGCGGACCTGTCCGGCCGCGGCGTTCACCGCGCCCACGTGCTGCCGTCCCGCGCGCCACGCTCGCAGCTCGTACTCGCCCGGAGGCACGGCCAGCCGAGGCACCGCGCCCGGCCCCAGCTCCGCGAGCACCTGTCCTCGCCCCGGCTTCAACAGCAGCGCGCGCTCGAAGTCCGACGGCAGCTCCAACGCCGTGCCCGGGCTCGGAAGCTGCGTGAGCACCAGCTCGCCCTTGCCCGTCAGCCGGTAGTCGTACGCCGGATGCTGCGCGCCCGTCAGCACGTCCGCGGTGGACGAGACGGTGTGCGCATACGCGTATTGATACACCTCCGCCAACGTCACCAGCCCGTCTCCGGACGAGTCCGCCGCGCCGCGCAGCCCCGACACCAGATGGTGCGTGAAGAGCGAGCCGCCCACCTCCCGCGACTCCAGCGCCAGCTCGTCCTCCGCGCTGGACGTCAGCAGCGCGTGCCCGGTGCTGTGCACCTCATCCGTCAGCCGCAGCTCGAACGAGGGACCCGGGCGGCCTCCCTTGAAGCGCAGCAGGGCGCCGCTGCGGCAGCTGTCGACGATGGCCAGGCGCACGTCCGCGCGCGTCGCGTCCAGCCAGCGCCGCAGCTCCGAGTACAGCAGCCGCTCCGTGCCCAGCTCCAGCGCCACGCCGTCCGAGTGTCCGGAGAAATAGAACAACAGCACCACGCGCGTGTCCGGCTGACGGCGCAGGGCCTCGACCTTGCGAGCCGCCTCGTCCAGCGCGTACCGCACCGGCGCCAGCCCCTGACCCTTCAGGATGATGAGGTCCGAGGGCGCCACGTCCCCCAGCTCCGACAGCACGCCCGCGAGCTTCGTGGCGTCGGCCTCCGCGTAGCGCAGGGGCGGCCGCTCCCCGCTGCCCACGTTGTGGCCCACCAACACGGCGATGCGTCGGGTCCCCGCCTCGACGGGCAGGGACGCGCACAGCACCGCGGCGACGACGAGGCAGCGCAGAGAGGTCATCACGGCTGGGTCTTCTCGAAGAGGAAGGTGGCTTGTGCTCCCGCGGCGACCGGCAACCGCCTGCGGTCCCGGATGACTTCCGCGCCTCCGGTGGAGAGCTCGCGCAGCGCCGGCGCGACCGACTCGAACGACAAGGGCTGGCGGGAGAACAGCGCGAACAGTCGCTCGGGTCCCGGGGCGTTGTCGAGCACCACGCTCCCCGGAATCTCCACCGGCAACCCCCGCGACGGCAACTGCACGCTCTCATGTCCACCGAAGGGGTAGTAGGTGTTCACCTGTCCGGCGCCATCCACCGACACCACCAGCACGTAGGGCAGGCCCAGCCCCTCCACGACGAAGCGCACCTGATCACCTGGGGCCAGGGCCTCGCCTTCCTCCACCTTCCACGTCCGCTCGCCCCGGTGGGCGAAGAGCTGGAGCATCGCGCCGCCCTTCACCGCGAGCTCGGGCTCCTGGGGTGAGGGCACCGCGACCAGCGCGAACAGCAGCACCACCGCCGAGGCCAGCGCGAGCGCGGGAGCCCACCAGCGCCAGTTGCTCCAGGGCATCTCGCGCGGGGAGGGGAGCTGGGCGCGGGGGAGCACGTGGGCGGTGAAGTGCCGGCGGTGGGAGGCGAGCTCCTCGGAGCGGGCGCGACAGGTGAGACAGGTGTCCAGGTGGGCCTGCGTGGTGGCGCGCTCCGGAGGGGGAAGCGCGTCCATCGCGAGGGCCTCCAGCTTGAGGCTGGAGACGTGAGGGGGGGCGTTCATGAGGGGGGCCTCCCGGCGAGCGCGTGGGCGTGCCGGTGGAAGTCTGCGAGCCGGTTGACGACGGTGCGACGGGAGATTCCGAGGAGCTGGGCCACCTCTTCCTGCGTCATCCCGTCGGCGAGGTGGAGCCAGGCGACCTCGGCCACCTTGGGGGGCGCGGTGGTGATGAGGCGGCGGGCGAGGTCCCGGTCTTCCAGCAGGCGCTCGCTGTCGACGCCGGGCACGTCGGGCAGCTCCTCCACGGGCACCGCGCGGCGGCGCCTGTCTCGGGCCTGGTTGAGGCAGTAGTTGGTGGCCACGCGGTAGATCCACGCGAGGGCGTGCTGGGCATCCGGGGCGCGGTCCAGCTGGCGGTGCAGCCGGAGGAAGGTCTCCTGCGCCGCGTCGGCCGCGGCGGCGTCATCGCCCAGGATCTGGCGACAGCGGGCGTACAGGGAGGGCCCGTAGGTGCGGTACAGCGTGTGGAGACGGTCTTCGGACATGGTGGTTTCGCGATCCGGCCTCCCTACCAACACCGGGGGTGGGCGGATTGCGCAAGGGCCCCTCCGGACGCGGCCGGTGTGGTACCACGGGGTCGCCC
>NZ_SRLW01000146.1:0-24687 GCF_006518215.1 Myxococcus sp. AB025B | reverse complement strand
TAAGAGACAGCTTCAGCACCGCCTGTCCCGCGTCCAGCATCCCTCTGAGCACCCGCCGCACGGCGTCCGGGTAGCGCGCCGCGAAGTCCCCCCGCGCCACCAGCACCGTGGCCACCAGGTGCGGCGCGTCCGCCGTCGTCGCCAGCACCGCCCCACCCCTGTCGCGCGCCGCCAGCTCCACGTCGCCCCACAGCCCCACCACCGCGTCCGCGCGGCCCTCGCGTAGCGCCCGCCCCGCGTCCAGCGTGGACGGCAGGTCCACCCACTTCACGTCCGTCGTCCTCAGCCCCGCCCGAGCCAGCACCCACAGCGCGAAGTAGTGCGTGGAGCTGAACGGGTAGACGCCCACGCGCTTGCCCCGCAGGCTCGCCAGGTCCGTGACGCCCACCGCCGCGAGCGCCTCCTGCCCCCGGCTTCGCCCCACCAGCAGCAACGTGCGGGGCGCGGCGTCCCGCAGGCCCGGCGCCCAGGACGCCAGCCGGTCCACCGACAGGAAGCCCATGTCCACGCCGCCGTTCTCCGCGCCGATGGCCAGGGCCTGCCGCAGCTCCTCCTCCCGGGCGAAGAGCACCGCGCGCGCATCCAGCGCATAGGCCGTCTTCAGCACGCCCTGCGCCGCGCCCGGAGGCGCCGCCGGGTTGTCCAGCGTCGTCGCCCCACCGGCCGCCACCAGCAGGCTCGCCGCCGAGCCGCGCGCCGTGAAGCCGATGAGCACGGGCCGAAGCGGCACCGAGGCCACGTCCGCCACCGGCGCGGACACGCCCGCGGGGAAGTCACCGGGCGACAGCCGCACCGCCTCGCGCACCGAGGGGAAGAAGCGGGCCTGGAGGGTGTCCAGATATCCCATGCGGGACGCGACCACCCAGGCCGCGCCCAGCACACACAGGAACAAGAAGAGGAAGAGACCTGGTCCGCGGTGGAGCTTCATCCGTCAGTGTCCGGGGCTCTTCCCTTCTCCATGCGCCGACACGCTACTCGACGCCGACCTTCTTGCCGATGGTCTTCCCCGTCTGCCCGCTCACGTCGGACACCGGGGCGGGGCTGTCCATCAACCCCATCTCCATCTTGAACTGCTTCACCAGCTCGTTGGCCTGGATCTTCTCGGCCTCTTCCTCAATCTGCGCGGACTGGTGGTCCACCGACTCGAGCGCCATCTGCATGCGCGCCTCGTTCACGGCGGTGCGCTCCTCCACCTTGCGCAGCATCTCGTCGTGCGTCGAGTCGATGCCGGCGACGGTGAAGGACTCCATCGTGTCGGCCACCTTGGCCTGCCACTTGGCGCGCCGCGCGTCACGGATGGCCGTCATGGCCTCCGCCGTCTTGCGGTCCTTCTCCCGCATGAACGCCTTCTTGACGTTCAGCGCCTTCTCGTACGCCAGGCGCGCCGTGTTCAGCTGAGCCTCGTTGCGCTCCAGCGCTTCCTTCTCCACCTGCAGCTTCGTCGCGTACTGCGCCGCCAGGTCGTCGCGACCGGCCTGGATGGCGGCCTTCACCTTGGCCGTCAGCCCGCGCACGTCGTCCTTGTACTTGGCGTTCTCCTTCTCGAGCAGCGTCACGTTCGCCCGAACCATGGCGATGGACTCGTTCATCTTCGGGACCTGGTCGTTCAGGTCACGGATGTTCTGCTCCAGGATGAGCTCCGGATCCTCGATGGAGGAGACGAAGAAGCCCGCGAAGCTGCGCAACGCCCTCTTGAGTCTGTCCCACATATCGCTGGTCTACCTCCGTCCAGACCTACTTGCAGCCACCTTACACGAACTCCGGGGCGAGCAAGCAGCCACATCACCCCTCTGATCAGTGCTACGCGGACTCACCTAAGGCGATTGCCGACCACCCACAAGTCCACCCGCGCTTTCCCGCTCGCAAGCCCCGCGTGAGGCCCCTCGAGCCGCCATCCGGTGGGCTCCCCCGGTGGGGGGACTTGCTCCACGGACGCGAAGCGGGGAAAACCTCCCCCCGCGTGGACCTCGCCCCGGGTTGGACCCATTCCTCCTATGACGAATCGCTGGCGAGGGCGGTGGATGCCCAGCGCCGGAGCGTCCTGGGCACGGGAGCGGCAGTGCGGCTGGTGGGCGCGTCGCTCTTCCTGCTCGTCACCACGACGCTCTGGCTGACGGGCGCAGAGGACTGGACGCCCTACCCGCTGCTGCTCGCGCCCTACGTGGGCGTGGCCGCCGTGCTCTTCGTCGTGAGGCACCGCCCGGAGGCGAGCTGGCTGGGGGTACTGCAGGCCCCGGTGGACGTCGCGCTGGTGTACGGCCTCCAACACCTGGCGCTGCCCATCTCCCCGTTCCCCGCGGGCGTGGCGGGCTTCAGCCTGGGCCTCTTCGCGCTGGTGGTGACGCTCAGCGGCCTCACCCTGCGCCCCACCGTCGTCTACGGCACCGCCGCGCTGTCGTCCGTGGCCCAGGCCGCGCTGATGCGCGAGGCGGGCGTGGGCTGGGGCGCGGTGCTCATCGCCGTCGTCACGCTGATGATGGTGGCGGCGGTGAAGCACTACGGCACCGGGCGGCTGCGCGTGCTCGCCGGCGCCCTCACCCGCGTGGAGGTGGACCGGGCCCTGGAGGCCCGACGCTTCCAGGAGGTGGAGGAGGCGCGGACCCTCATCGCCCGGATGCTCGACGAGGAGCACGAGAAGAACGACGAGCTGCGCGCGCTCCAGCGTGACAAGGAGCTGCTCACCCAGTTCCTTGTCCATGACCTGCGCTCGCCGCTGTCGGCCCTGACGATGACGTTGTCGTGGATGCAGCAGGAGCTGCCCCAGGGGCCCCTCAACGAGTCCGCGAACACGGGACTGGCCGTCACCGCGCGCCTGGACCGCATGATCACCGACTTGATGGACGTGTCCCGGCTGGAGCAGGGGCGGCTGGCGCCGCGCAAGGTGCCGCTCGACGCGCTCCGGCTCCTGGAGGACGTGCGGCGCTCGCTGGAGAGCGTGGCCCGCGCGCGCCGGCTCACCCTGGACATCACCCTCCCCGAGGGGCTGGCCCTCCAGGGCGACGCGGACCTGCTCACGCGCGTGGTGGAGAACCTGGCCAGCAATGCCCTGCGCTACGCGCCCACCGGCGGCAAGGTGCGCCTGGAGGGGGGAGCGGACGCGAGAGGCCCCTGGCTGGCGGTGCGCAACGACGGCCCGCCCATCCCCTCGGACCTGCGCGACAAGCTGTTCGACAAGTACGTGCAGGGCGCCCCGGAGCGCGACAGCCGCCGGGGCTACGGCCTGGGTCTGTACTTCGCGCGGCTGGCCACCGAGGCCCACGGCGGCAGGCTGGCCGTGGAGGACACGCCGGGCTGGCCCACCTCCTTCGTGGTGCGCCTGCCCGCCTGACGTCGCCCGTCAGCCCCGGGCGCGCTGCTTCTTGCGCTTGAGGATGCGCTCCACGTTGGACTTCGCGCTGGAGAGCACCGACGCCGCGTCCAGCGTGGTCAGCACGCCGTCCTTGAGCACCGGCCGCCCGTCGATGAACACGTGCGTGACGTCGCTGGAGCGCGCCGAGTGCACCAGCGGCACCAGCACGTCCTCCGGCGTGGGCCCCGCATGCAGGCCGCTCAGGTCCACGACGGTGATGTCCGCGCGCTTGCCGGACTCGAGCGAGCCCACCTCGTCCTCCAGCCCCAGCGCCCGCGCGCCGTGCAGCGTGGCCATCTCCAGCACGCGCATGGGCGTCATCGCCAGCGGGCCCACGCGCGGGTTGTGCATCACCGCCGCGAGCCGCATCTCGTGGAACAGGTCGAGCGTGTTGTTGCAGGGAGCGCCGTCCGCGCCCAGCGCCACCGACACCCCGGCCTCGAGCAGCTCCGGCACCTTGGCGATGCCCGACGCCAGCTTCAGGTTGGAGCCGGGGCAGTGGCACACCACCGTCTGCGTCTCGCGGAGGAGCTCCTGCTCCTCGGCGGACAGCCACACGCAGTGGGCCAGCGTCACGTGCCGGCCCGTGAGCCCCACCGTGTGGAAGAAGTCGACGTTGTCGCGGCCGCCCGTGTACTGGCGCACCGCCTCCGTCTCCTTGGCGTTCTCGCTCGCGTGCGTGTGGATGCGCACGCCCTTCTCGCGCGACAGCCGGGCCACCTCGCGCAGCAGCTCCGGCGTGCACGACAACACGAAGCGCGGCGCGAAGGCGTAGCGCAGGCGTCCCTCATGCGTGCCGTGCCACTTCTCCAAGAGCGCCAGGCTCTCGGAGAGCGAGTCGGCGGTGGACTCGCGCAGGCCCGCGGGCACGCTGGCGCCCGCGTCCATCATCGCCTTGCCGCCCACCAGCCGGAACCCCGAGTCCCGCGCGGACTCGAAGACCGAGTCGTAGTGGTGCACGCTGCCCATGTCGAGCGCCGCCGTGGAGCCCGAGCGGATGAGCTCCGCGAACGTCAGGTCCGCCGACGCGCGCATGGAGGCCGCGTCATGCGACGCCTCGTACGGCCAGATGCGCTCGCGAAGCCAGTCGAGCAGCTCCAGCCCGTCCGCGCGGCCGCGGAACAGCGTCTGGCAGGCGTGCAGGTGGCCATGGATGAGGCCGGGCAGCACCACCTTGCCCGTCACGTCCACCACGCGCCGCGTGCCCCGGGCCTTCAGGCCCCTGCCCACCTTCGCGACGCGCCCGTCCTGCACGAGCACGTCCGCGCCCACGAGCACCTCGCGCTCGCGGTTCATCGTCACCACGGTACCGCCGGTCAGAAGCAAATCCACGGGTACTCGCGCTCTTTCTAGAGGAAGTCCTTGGTGAAGGCGTGCGGCAGCAGCTCGCCCAGGGTGTAGCGCGCCTCGTCCCCGTTCGGGGAGCGGCTGCGCACGGGCAGGTTCGGCCCCGCGAACTCCGCCATCACCTGTCGGCACATGCCGCACGGGGGCACCGGCGCCGCGGGGTTGGCCACCACGGCCACCGCCACCGGCTGCTTGCGCCCCTGGGCCACGCCCGCGGCCAGGGCGTTGCGCTCGGCGCACACCGTGAGGCCGTAGGTCGCGTTCTCCACGTTGCAGCCGGCCACCACGGAGCCGTCCGCGTAGAGCACCGCCGCCCCCACGGGGAAGCGGGAGTACGGCACGTGCGCCCGCTCGCGCACCCGGGTGGCCTCCTCGTACAGCCGCTCCCAGGCAATCTCGTCCGCCATGTCGCCCTCCTCCAACAAGGTGCCGCGGGTGGACTCAGCCTGGCTCGCCGGCCAGCCGCCGGTCATCCAGGTGGCGGGCGATGGCCAGCTCCGCCTCCACCGGCAGGTCCACGAAGCGCACGTGCGCGGCGGGCCCCTGCGGGCCGTTCGTCACGTGGAGCACCTCGCCTCGGGCCTCGACCTCGTCGGGGAGGATGGGGAGCTGGAAGCGCACCTCCACCTGGGCCCCCGCCTCCAGCCCCGGCCCGTTCCAGGCGCAGCCGCCAATGGACAGGTCGCCCTCACGTGTCTCGAACTCCGCCGAGCTTCCCGCCCGGCGCACCTTCAGGCGCATGGGAATCCGGGGGGAGTCGCGCCGGTCCTCGGCCTTGTCGCTCATCGAGTCGTTCCTCTCGGCCATCGCCGTTCCAGTCCTGCCACTCATGCCCGCGTCACCGTCGGGAGCGCCCGCGGGACGGCCCGCCTCCGGAGACACCCTCTCCGGAAGGTGCGCATCCACACCCGCTCCGCTCGCATGACAGCTGGCATCCGTTGAAGTCCCGCCGGGGCAGCCCCCGGCACGCGGCGCGCTCGAGGACACGTCACGGGCCCGCCCGGCCGCGCCAGGGAAAGCCCCGTGGGGAGGTCGAAGCCCGGGTGTGGCTTCTTCTCCCAGGCCCCCCGGCGAACGGCCCTCAGCGCGTCCGTCACGTGTTCCTGATGCACCATCTGCCGCCCATCATACGCTTGCCCACCCGCCGGGGAGGCGCCGATTTTCATGGGTGACGCGGGTTTGCCCCAAGAATGTCTTGTACCGGGAGTGAGGCGCCTTGCGCCCCGCGTCGAAGCCCGGGCCCACTCAGGGAGGGACACCCTGGCCCCGGGAGTCCCACCACTCCTCGCCGTAGCTGATGCAGATCTGCTCTCCGGGGTGGATGTCCCGGAGGGCGTAGAAGGTGAAGAGGTCCCGGTCCACCGCGCGGTAGTAGGCGGCGCTGGGCTCCTTGGCGTGGTTGTAGAGCATGCCGTAGCCCAGCACGAGCGCGACCCAGTCCCCCGCGGGCTGCTGCTCGCGCTCGCCCCAGCGAATCTGGAAGACGTAGTCGTCGAGCGGCGGGTGCCGGGTGTGCTTCTGCAGCACCTTGAGGTAGCGGCACTCCTCGATGAGCTCGCCGGCCTTGATGAAGTCGTCGGTGAAGACGCCGTAGCCCCACTCGCAGGGCCGGACCTTCACACCCGGATGCAGATACAGCGCTTCGCCCGTGTTCATGCGCCCCTGCCGTTGGCGCGCGCGAAGATGCCTCTTTCCGAGGCCGAGGTGAAGACCGGAGCGAGGCTCAGGTCGGCCACGCCAACAGCGACGTCCGGGCCACGCGCCGCAGCGACTCGCGGCTGGCCCCGGTGGCGGCCTGCACGGCCATCCCCTGCGTGACGGTGGTGAAGTAGCGCGCCAGGTCCGCGCAGTCGACGTGCGCGGGGACGTCACCCTCGCGTTGGCCCTGCTCCAGCCGCTCGCGCAGGGCCTGCTCCCCCGCCGCGCGCCGGGCCGCCAGCTCCCCCTGGATGGGCGCCGCGTCCGCCCCGCTCACCAGCGCGCCCTGCACCGTGATGCAGCCCTTGGGCTCGCGGGGCAGCGTCTGCGCGTCCGCCAGCCCCAGGAGCAGGTGCTCCACGGCCTCCCTGGCCGTGGGCTTCGCGAAGGCGTCGCGGTAGAGGCACAGGTGGCGCTCGACGTAGCGGTCCAGCGCCTTGCGGAACAGGGACTCCTTGTTGCCGAACGCCGCATAGAGACTGGGCCGGTTGATGCCGAGCGCCTCCGTCAGGTCCGACAGCGAGGTGCCCTCGTAGCCCTGCCGCCAGAACAGCCGCAGCGCACGGTCCAACGCCTCATCCACGTCGAAACCCCGGGGACGCCCCACCGGGGCGGCTGCCGTCCTTGGTTTCATACCGTTCGATACTAATCCCCTTGACCCGGACCGGCCAGCGCCGCATATCTGTACCGGCCGGTACGAATCCAACGCGTGCGGCTCGCGTGTCCCGCGCGTAGCGCGCCCGGCGTGCGTCCAATTCAGTACCGATTGGTACACAACCCCATTGAAGGGATGACGAACATGTCGAAGAAGCTCGCAGGCAAGGTGGCGCTGGTGACGGGGGGTTCGCGGGGCATCGGCGCGGCGGCGGCTCGGGCGCTCGCGCGGGAGGGAGCGGACGTGGCCATCAGCTACGTGGCGTCGGCGGAGAAGGCGCGGGCGCTGGTGCGGGAGCTGGAGTCCGAGGGGGTGCGGGCGGCGGCCTTCCAGGCGGACCAGGCGGTGGCGGAGGAGGCTGCGAAGCTCATCCCGGCCGTCGCCGAGCGCTTCGGGCGGCTGGACATCCTGGTGAACAACGCGGGCGTGGCGACTCAGAGTCCCATCGACAACGCTCAGCAGGACGTGGCGGTGCTGGACCGGCAGCACCGGGTCAACGTCACCGGCGTCATCGCGGCCATCCGCGAGGCGGCGAAGGTGATGGGCGAGGGAGGGCGCATCATCACCGTGGGCTCGAGCATCACGGGCCGCGTCGGCATGCCGGGCATGGCGGACTACACGGCGACGAAGGCGGCGGTGGTGGGCTACACCAAGGGCGTGGCGCGGGACCTGGGCGCGCGCGGTATCACCGTCAACGTGGTGCAGCCGGGCTTCACGGACACGGACATGTCCGCGGGGCTGGAGCCGCACAAGCCCGCCATCAACGCGACCATCCCCCTGGGGCGCTTCGGCCGTCCCGAGGAGGTCGCCGAGAGCATCGTGTTCCTCGCCGGACCGGGCGCTTCCTACATCACCGGCGCCGTGCTCGACGTCGACGGCGGCCAGGGCGCGTAGGCACGGCGGAGTGACGAGCCTCCGTGGCGCGAGCGGTCCGAAGATGGACCGCTCGGCCCGGGCGACCTACTCCACGCGCTCGCGAACCAGCGGGCGCGGCGCGGGAGCGGCATCGCCGAAGCGATAGGCCGCGAGCAGCCGCGCCTTGACGCCCTCGACGGGCGCCTCGTCGTTGAAGTGCACGCGCACCACGGGCTCGCCCTTCTTCACCGCCTCGCCCGTCTTCTTCAGCAGCGTGAAGCCCACGGCCGGGTCGATCTTGCTGTCCACCCGCTGCCGGCCCGCGCCGAGCGCCACGCCCGCCAGGCCCACGCCCTCCGTGTCGATGCCCGTCACGAAGCCATCCCGCGGCGCCACCACGTCCACCGTGGCGCGCGCCTGCGGCAAGAGCGAGTAGTCGTCGATGGAGCGCGGGTCTCCGCCCTGCGACTGGACGATCTCCTTCAACTTCCGGATGGCGCTGCCATCCTCCACCGACTTGCGCAGCTTCTCGCGCGCCTCGTCCACGGTGGCGGCCTTCTTGCCCAACACCAGCATCTCCGCCGTCAGCGCGTAGGTGATCTCGGTGTAGTCCTCCGGCGCCTCGCCGCGGAGCATGTCCACCGCCTCCATCACCTCCAGCGCGTTGCCCACCTTGCGGCCCAGGGGCTGGTCCATGTCCGTCAGGAGCGCCACCACCTTGCGCCCCATCTCCGCGCCCAGGCCAATCATCGTCTTCGCCAGCGTGCGGGCATCCTCGTCGCGCTTCATGAACGCGCCGCTGCCCACCTTCACGTCCAGCACCAGCGCGTCGATGCCCTCCGCCAGCTTCTTGCTCATGATGGACGAGGCAATCAGCGGGATGCAGTCCACCGTCGCCGTCACATCACGCAGCGCGTAGAGCTTCTTGTCCGCGGGCGCCACCTGCGCCGTCTGGCCAATCAGGCAGCAGCCCACCTCGCGCACCAGCCGGCGGTACTCGGCCGTGGACAGGTTCACATTGAAGCCCGGGATGGACTCCAGCTTGTCCAGCGTCCCGCCCGTGTGGCCCAGGCCCCGGCCCGAAATCATCGGCACCGGCACCCCGCACGCGGCCGCCAGGGGCGCCAGGCTGAGCGACACCTTGTCCCCCACGCCGCCCGTCGAGTGCTTGTCCACCTTCACAGCCGGGGTGTCGGACAGGTCCAGCACCTCGCCCGAATTCAGCATGGCCCGAGCCCAGGCCCCCAGCTCCCGGGAGTCCAGCCCCCGGAAGAAGACGGCCATGCACATGGCCGCCATCTGGTAGTCCGCCACCGTTCCCGCCGTATACGCCTGGATGAACGCGGCGATGTCCGCCGGCTCCAGCCGGCCTCCATCCCGCTTCGCCTTGATGAGCTCGTAGGGTTGCACGGGGACTGCCCATACCAGGAACGAGGCCCCCCATGCACTTCCGCGAAAGGCGCCGCCGCATCTGGTAGATAGCCAGCCATGATGCTTCGCCTCCAGGTCCTCGCCCTCACGGCCCTCCTGTGCGCCTGTACCAAGTCCAAGGAGGAGTCGCCCCCCGCGGGCGCTCCCGCCACCTCCCAGCAGGCGGCGAAGAAGCCCCTCCCCGTCGGCCTCGTCATCGACGTGGGCGGCCGGGGTGACCATTCCTTCAACGACGCCGCCCTGCGCGGCCTGGAGCTATGGGCCGCCGGCAAGCGCTACGAGGGCGGCAAGTACGTGGACGCGGCCCCGGACGAGGTGAGCAAGTCGCTGCCCGCTCACCTGTCCTCCATCGCCGCCACCCTGAAGCCGCTGCCCATCCAGCCCGTGGTCCTCCAGAGCAAGGCCCAGGAGGACTACATCCCCAACCTCCAGCTGCTCGTGGACCGGGGCTCGCAGCTGACCATCGGCAACGGCTACCTGCTGGCCAACGCCGTGCGCACCTCCGCCCAGGAGAACCCGAAGGCGCGCTTCCTGCTCATCGACAGCCAGGTGCTCGACTCGCAGGGCAAGGCGCTGAAGCTGCCCAACGTGCGCACCGTCCTCTTCAAGGAGCACGAGGGCAGCTTCCTCGTGGGCGCGCTGGCGGGGCTGGTGACGAAGACGAACAAGGTGGGCTTCGTGGGCGGCATCGAGGTGCCCCTCATCCAGCGCTTCGAGGTGGGCTACCGCGCGGGCGTGAAGACGACGAAGCCCGAGGCCGCCCAGGCCCTGATGTCCGTCTACACCGGCAGCTTCAACGACATGGCCGCCGGCAAGCAGGTGGCCCAGGACCTCATCGCCAAGGGCGCGGACGTCATCTTCCACGCGGCCGGCTCGGACGGCATCGGCGTCATCCAGGCGGTGAAGGAGGCGCGGGCGGCGGGCAAGAACGTCTATGCCATCGGCGTGGACTCGGACCAGTCGCACGTGGCGCCGGAGGCCATCCTCACCTCCATGCTGAAGCACACGGACCTGGTCGTGTACCAGACGGCCAAGGACCTGGTGGACGACAAGTTCACCGCCAGCGAGCAGGTGCTGGGCATCAAGGAGAACGGCGTGGCCATGGCCGAGGTGCGGGTGGACTTCCCGGGCAAGGCGGAGGCGCTCCAGAAGGTGGAGGCCTTGCGCCAGCGCATCATCTCCGGCGACATCCAGGTGCCTTCCGTCCCGGCGGACCTCGCCTCCTTCCAGGCCGCCGCGCCCTGATCTCCCTCCGGCACATCCAGAAGCGGTTCGGCGCCGTCACGGCGCTGGACGACGTGTCGCTCGACATCCGCGAGAAGGAGCTGCTCGCCGTCGTGGGCGAGAACGGCGCGGGCAAGTCCAGCCTGATGAACGTCCTCTACGGGCTCTATCACCCGGACTCGGGTGAGGTGTCCGTGGAGGGCGCGCCCGTGCGCCTCAAGAGCCCGCGCGACGCCATCGACCGGGGCATCGGCATGGTGCACCAGCACTTCATGCTCGTGCCCACGCTGACGGTGGCGGAGAACGTGGTGCTGGGCCGCGAGCCCACGCGCCGGGGCCTGTTCGATTACGAGCGCGCCGTGGCGGAGGTGTCCGAGACGTGCGCGCGCTTCGGCTTCGCGCTGGACGCGCGGGCCCGGGTGGACACGCTCACCGTCGGCTCGCAGCAGAAGGTGGAGATCGTCAAGGCGCTGCACCGGGGCGCGCGCGTGCTCATCCTCGACGAGCCCACCGCCGTGCTCACGCCCCAGGAGTCCGAGGAGCTGGCGCGCGTGATGCGCGGCCTCGTCGAGCAGGGGCACTCCGTGGTGCTCATCAGCCACAAGCTGAAGGAAGTGCTCGGCGTGGCGGACCGCATCGCCGTGATGCGCCGGGGCCGGCTGGTCTCCGAGGTGCGCCCGGCGGACACCTCCGCGAGCGCGCTCGCCGCCCTCATGGTGGGTGACGCCGCGCGCGCCGCGCCGACAGAGGCGAGCACCCAGGCCCCCCAGACGCCCTCCGCGGGCGAGGTGCTGCTCGAGGTGTCGGGGCTGCAGGCCCAGGGCGACAACGGCCGGCCCGCGCTCCGGGGCGTGGACCTCACGGTGCGCGCGGGTGAAATCGTCGGCATCGCGGGCGTGGACGGCAACGGACAGCGCGAGCTGGCGGAGGTGCTCACGGGCCTGCGTCCCTTGACGTCGGGCACCGGGACGCTGCTCGGAGGGACGCTGGCGCACCTGACGCCCGCCCAGGCGCGCGAGCGCGGCGTGGGCCACGTGCCCGAGGACCGGCTGCGCCGCGCGGTGGTGAAGGCGCTCAGCGTGGAAGAGAACATCGCGCTGGGCCGGCACAACCGGCCGCCCTTCGCCAAGGGGCCGTGGATCGACTTCGACGGACGCCGCGCGCGGTCCACGGAGCTGCTCGCCGCCTACGACGTGCGCCCGCCCGAGCCGACGCTGCCGCTGCAGGCCCTGTCCGGAGGCAACCAGCAGAAGGTGGTGGTGGCGCGCGAGCTGGATGCGCGGCCCCGCTTGCTGGTGGTGGTGCAGCCCACGCGCGGCCTGGACATCGGCGCGGTGGCCCAGGTGCACGCGAGGCTTCGCGAGGCCCGGGCCCAGGGCACCGGCGTGGTGCTGGTGTCGCTGGATTTGGAAGAGGTGCTGGCGCTGGCGGACCGCGTCTACGTGCTCTTCGAGGGGCGCGTGACGGGCCAGTTCACCCGGCCCGAGTACGACGAGCAGGAGCTGGGACGTCGCATGCTGGGAGCGGAGCCGGGCCATGGGTGAGCGCACGCGGCAGGCCCTGCCGTCAGTGCTGTCGGTGTTGTTGTCGCTGGGGGTGTGCTGGCTGCTCATCGCCTTCACGCGTGACGAGGGCGGCCTCGCCACGGCCACCGCGGCGTACCTCCAGATGCTCTGGGGCGGCGTGGGCGACTGGCCCCGGTTCCTCTTCGAGGACGCGCCGGCCACCGTGCTCACGCGTCCGCTGGGCGAGGCGGCCATGAAGGCCGCGCTGCTCACCTTCACCGGGCTGTCGGTGGCGGTGGCCTTCAAGGTGGGCCTGTTCAACATCGGCGCACAGGGGCAGATGCTGCTGGGCGCGCTCGCGGCCGCGGTGGTGGGCGCGCACGTGGCGCTGCCCAGCGTGCTGCACATCCCCGCGGCGCTCGTGGGCGCGGCGCTGGCCGGAGCCGCGTGGGCGGGCATCGCCGCCCTGCTGCGGCTCTACCGGGGCGTGCACGAGGTCATCTCCACCATCATGCTCAACTGGGTGGCGCTGCGGCTGGTCGACAACTGGCTCGTCGTGGGCCCACTGCGCGGCACCGCGGAGGCCGGCGCCTCCATCACCGGCACCGCCGAAATCCACCCCACCGCGGCGCTGCCGCGCCTGCTGGGTGACGCCTCGCGACTGAACCTGGGCTTCGTGCTGGCCACCCTCGCCGCGGTGGCGGTGTGGGCGTGGCTGACGCGCACGCGCTCGGGCTTCGAGACGCGCGCGGTGGGACTGGGCGACGAGGCCGCGCGCGCCGCCGGCATCCCCGTGGCGCGACGGGCGGGGCTCGCCATGGCGCTGGCCGGCGCGCTGTCGGGCCTGGCCGGCGCGGTGCTGGTGCTGGGCACCGAGGGCCGCTACCCGGGCACGCTCGGCGCGCCCTACGGCTTCGACGGCATCGCCATCGCGCTCATCGGCAACAACCATCCGCTGGGCGTGGGCGCCGCGGCGCTGTTCTTCGGCGTGTTGCGCGCGGGCGGCACGCGCATGCAGCTGCTCGATGTGCACAAGAGCTTCCCCGAGCTCATCCAGGGCCTCGCGCTGCTCTTCGTCGCGGGCCGCCTCATCTGGCTGGCCGTGCTGCGCCGGCGCGCCGCGCCCGCCCCCGTCGCCTCGCCCGCCGCGCCCACCGCGCAGGTGCCCCATGCTTGAGGTCCTCCATCGGCTGCTGTTCGCCACGCTGGACGCCGCCCCGGCGCTCGTCTTCGCCGCGCTGGGCGCGGTGCTCTCCGAGCGCGCGGGCGTGGTGGCCGTCGGCGTCGAGGGCATGATGCGCGTGGGCGCCTTCTGCGCCGCCGTGGCCGCGCTCGTCATGCCCACGCCCCTGGCCGTCGTCATGGGCATGCTCGCGGGCGCGGGGCTCGCGGCGGTGCATGGCTTCCTGTGCATCCGCTGGCGCTCGGACCAGGTGGTGTCCGGCATCGCCCTCAACCTGGTGGCCCTGGCCGGCGGCACCTTCCTCCTGGAGACGCACTTCGGCCCCAACGGCACGCCCTCCATCCAACAGCTCTCCACGTGGGAGCTGCCGGGGCTGTCCTCGGTGCCCGTGCTGGGCGCGCTCTCCGGTCACGCCGCGCCCACGTACCTGGCGCTGCTCTTGCCCGTGCTCCTGCAGCTCGTCCTGACGCGCACGCCGCTGGGCCTGCGCCTGCGCGCCGTGGGCGACAAACCCCACGCGGTCGCGACACTGGGCCTGTCCGTCCCCGCGCTCAGGTGGGGCGCGGTGCTGGGCGGCGGACTGTTCGCGGGCCTGGGCGGCGCGGTGCTCTCCACCACGGTGCTGGACCGCTTCGAGCAGCACACCCCCGCGGGCCTGGGCTTCATGGCCCTGGCCGCCATGGTCTTCGGACGCTGGACGCCACTGGGCGCCTTCCTCGCCGCCGCCTTCTTCGCCTTCGGCAACGCGCTCCGGATCGGCCTCGCTTCCAGCGCCCCGGGCCTCCTGGATGTCGTGCCCCAGGGCGTCCTGCTCGCCCTCCCCTACGTCCTCACCCTCGTGGTCCTCACGCTCCAGGGACAGCGAAACAGCACCCCCGCCGCACTCGGCGTCCCATACGAGCAGGAGTCCCGCTGAGCCTCGAATACCCAGTCGGTGTCTTTCCACACCCGGGTATGAAATGATTCTTGGTCATAGGTGACACCCGGGTGTCGGGTGGCCAACGTCGGCTCCTTCGGGCAATGGAGGAAGCCGACACTCCAACCCCCTGCTGTTACTGGGGTGACCTCCGGGTTTCTCCGGGATTGAGACACAGAGCGTCGACGCACGGTCCGGCACGCGACTGGCATGTAGCCCAGGTGTCGGGCCGCGCCGGGATGGAGGAGGCCACCGGGGGGAGGTTTCATCCATTCAGACGCAAGGTTCGTAGGGACTCCTTGTGAACCCCGGGCCCGGTCGGCCCGGTCAACACGGCGGGGGTGGGTGATGCTGGAGACGACGGGAACGACCGAGACGTATCGCCCCCGCGTATTGGCGGTGGACGTGGAGTCAGAGGGCATGGAGCGGCTGTGCTCCATCCTGGCCCCGGCGGGCTATGACGTGCTGCCGGCGGGCGGGGCACAAGCCCATCAGCCCGCGGACCTGGTGCTCCTGGACGTGGAGCGGCCGGGGACGGACGGGCTCGCGGCCTATCGCCGGCTCCAGGCGGAGCTGGGCGGGCCTCCGGTGCCGGTGCTGATGCTGACGCGGCGGGCGGACCGCCAGACGCGGCGTCAGGTGCTGGAGGCCGGGGTGGATGATCTGCTCACCACCGAGCCGTTGGATCCGCTGGAGCTGAAGGTCCGCGTGCACACGCTCCTGGAGCTCAAGGCGCACCGCGAGCGCGGTGGCCAGCGGGCCGAGGAGCTGCTGGACCCGCGCACCCGCTGGGTGGAGATGGAGCGGCTGGCGCGCGTGGGCACGCTGGCGGCGGACGTGGCGCAGAACCTGGGCCACATCGGCGAGGGCCTCCAGCGGGCGCTGGGGCACGTGCGAGAGCGCGCGGTGCAGGGCCTGCCGCCGGACGCCGAGGAGCTCAAGAAGCTGGGCGTGGCGGGCGAGCAGATGCGGCTGTACGGCCAGCACCTGCTGTCGCTGGGCCCCACCAACCCCAAGGACATCCAGCGCTTCGACCTGCGGGAGCTGGTCCCCGCGGTGGTGGAGCGCCTGCGGGACAACGGCCGGCTGCTCACCGCCGAGGTGACGGTGGTGCTGCCGGAGGACCCCATCGCGGTGGTGTTCAACCGCCGTCAGCTGGAGCAGGTGCTGGTGGAGCTGCTCGCCAACGCGGCCGAGGCGGTGGAGTGCGTGATGGACCGCCCGCGCCGCATCCACGTGGGCGTGGAGATGCCAGACATGTTCGGCGACTTCGGCCCGCGCCTCTTCGTGAAGGACACGGGCATCGGCATCTTCGAGGACGAGCTGCAGGCCGTCTTCGAGCCCTACTACACGACGAAGCCGCCGGAGAAGGGCGCCGGCCTGGGCCTCACCGTGGCGCGCGCCCTGGTGGAGTCCATGGGCGGCAAGCTCACGGTGCAGAGCCGGGTCAACCTGGGCAGCACCTTCACGGTGGAGCTGCCCGAGCAGACGTCCTCCTGGTAGCCGCGCCTAGAAGCGGTAGGCGATGCCGAAGAGGGCCTCCATGGCGAACTCGCTCTCGTCCCAGTCGGGGATGAGGGCGGGCCCCATGCGCAGGTTGAAGGAGGCGGCCAGCTTGCTGTCGATGAAGTACTCCAGGCCGCCGCCCACCAGGATGGGGATGACGGGGCCGATGCTCCGGCCGAAGTACACGTGGAAGGGCATGTCCAGGCCCACGTTCACCATCAGCGCGCTGCTGACGGGGATGCCCACCACGAAGGCCACCGGCAGCGCCAGGCCCACGTCCGTGTCGCCGTCATCGAAGTAGAAGAGCGGCCCGGGCTGGAAGGTGAGCGCGAAGGACACGCTGTTCGCCTTCGCCAGCTCCACGCGCAGCCAGCCCTGCAGCTTGATGCCGGGAGAGGTGTGGCGCACCCAGCCCTCACGGCCCCAGTTGAAGCTGAACTTGCCGCCGATATCGACCTTCTCCGACGTGCCGTGGAGCACGCCCAGGGTGAGGCCCGGCCAGCCAATCTGCCCCGAGAAGGCCGTGTTGCCCCGCCCCAGCGTGTCGGCGGCGAGGATGGACCAGCCCTGCCCACGCGCCAGCGCGGTGCCAGGAAGGGCCAGGAGACAAGCAAGGAGGAGTCCAGGGACGAGGCGCTTCACACGATGCCTTTCGGTGAGGGGCCACGGCGACCGCGCGCGGCCAGGGGTGTGGAGTTGAGGAGTGATTCAGGACTCAGGTGGGTTGGCCCCGCTCACGGGCCAGGGCCACGAAGGCGTCGATGAAGGCGGTCAGCCGGGACTCGGCGCGCGCGCGGGCCTGGGCCAGGGGCTCGCCCGCGGCGGGCGTCTCCTTGCGCTCGAAGTAGTATTTGATTTTGGGCTCGGTGCCGGACGGACGCAGGGTGACGCGGCCGCCGCCCTCCAGCTCCAGCGCGAGCACATTGGACGGAGGCAGGCCGTTGACGCCGCGCTGGTAGTCGAGCACCGCGCGCACCGCCTCGCCACCGATGTGCGAGGGAGGCCGGGCGCGGAACGCGTCCATGATGCCGCGGATGGCCTGCGCGCCGGCCGCGCCCGGCAGCGTGACGTTGCGCTGGGCGCCGACGTAGAGGCCGTGCTTGCGCTGAATCTCCTCCAGGTACCCGAGCACCGTGGTGCCCCGGGCCTCGCACCACGCGGCCAGGTCCGCCATGACAAGCGCCGCGCCGACGCCGTCCTTGTCGCGCGTCACGGTGCCGGCGGTGTAGCCGAGCGCCTCCTCGTAGCCGAAGACGAACTGCGTGCCCTCGGCCTGCTCGCGCTCCAGCGCGCGGTTGGCGATCCACTTGAAGCCCGTGAGCACCTCGTCATAGGCCGCGTCCAGCGAGCGGGCGATGTCGCCCAGCTGCGTGGAGGAGACGATGGTGGTGACGACATGCGCGCGCGCGCGCTTGGTTCCCTGCGTCAGGAGGTAATGCCCCAGCAGCACGCCCACCTCGTTGCCGGTGAGCATGCGCAGGCCGCCCGTGGGCTCGCGCGCCATGACGGCCAGCCGGTCCGCGTCCGGGTCATTGGCGAGCACCAGGTCCGCCTTCACGCGCTCGGCGGTGGCGCGCGACAGGTCCATGGCGCCGGGCTCCTCCGGGTTGGGGAAGCGCACCGTGGGGAAGCGCCCGTCCGGCTGCTGCTGCTCGGCCACCGGGGTGAAGCGCGGGAAGCCCGCGTCGCGCAGGGCCCGCTCCGCCCAGACGCCGCCCACGCCGTGCATCGCCGTGTAGACGATGGACAGCGTCGACGAGCCCTTCTTGTGCACGCGCAGGCCCAGGATGGCGCGCAGGTACTCATCCCCCAGCGAGTCCGGCAGGTCGCGCCACAGGCCCTGCTTGCGCGCGGCGTCCGGCGTGAGCAGCGGCACCCGGTTGGCGGGCTCCACCTTCGCGATGGCCGCGGCGATGCCCGTGTCGTGCGGGGGGATGATTTGAGCGCCGTTGCCCCAGTACACCTTGTAACCGTTGTACTCGGGTGGATTGTGGCTGGCCGTCACCATGATGGCGGCCGCGGCGTTGAGGTTCAGGCACGCGTACGCGGTGAGCGGCGTGGGCACGGGCTCGGGGAAGACGTGCGCGGGGATGCCCTCGGCGGCGAGCACCGCGGCGGTGTCCTCGGCCAGCTCCGCGCTCAAGCGGCGCGCGTCCCGCCCCACCACCACGCCCCGGGTGGCGACGTCCGGCACCTGCGCCTTGAGGTAGCGCGCCAGGCCCGCGGTGGTGCGGCGCACCACGGCGCGGTTCATCCGGTTGGGACCGGCGCCCAGCACGCCGCGCAGGCCCGCGGTGCCGAACTCCAGGTCCCCCACGAAGCGGTCCGCCAGCTCCGCCTCGTCATTCGCGGCGAGCAGCCGCGCCAGCTCCTCGGCGGTGGTGGGGTCCGGGTCCGCCAGGCGCCACGCCTCCGCCCGCTCTCTCAATCCGCTGTCGCTCATGGAGCCTCGTTGCCTCGTGTCTCGAAAGAGGGCGCACGCGACGTCGTGCCCGGGCGCCTGTGGGGTTTCAGGAGTAGTCGGTGAGCTTGCGGCGGGTGGCGCGGCCCTTGGGGCCGTCCTTGCCGCCCTGGCACGTGACGCACAGCTCGGCGTAGGGCATGGCCCTGAGACGGCCGAGCGGAATCTCGTCACCGCACTCCTCGCAGTCCCCGAAGGAGTCCGGCTCGTCGCGCAGCTTGCCCAGCGCCTTGAGCACGCGGGCCAGCACGCCGTCCATGTTCCGGTTCCGGTTGGAGGCGATGGCCTGCATCATCTCGTTGAGGGGCTGCTCGTCCTCGTCGCCGCCGATGCGCGCATCGTCGGTGCGGTTGGGCTCTATCTTCGCCGGCACCTTCTCCGTCAGCTCGGAGTGCAGCGCCAGCAGCAGGGCCTTGAGCTCGTCTCGCTGTTTCGCGTTCATCGAGGACCCGCCGGTTCAGTACTTCGCGGTGGAGACCTGCCCGTTGACGATGGCCACCGACGCGGATGCACCCAGTCGGTTGGCGCCCGCGCGCAGCATCTTCAGCGCGTCCTCGGAGGAGCGGATGCCGCCGGAGGCCTTCACGCCCACGTCGTCGCCCACCGTCAGCCGCATCAGCGCCACGTCCTCCACCGTCGCCCCGCCCGAGCCGAAGCCCGTGGAGGTCTTCACGAAGGCGGCGCCCGCGGACTTCGACAGCAGGCAGCCGAAGACCTTCTCCTCGTCCGTGAGTAGCGACGTCTCGAGGATGACCTTCACCGGCACCGGACGGCACGCGTCCACCACCGCGCGGATGTCCTGGAACACGAGCGCATGGTCGCGCGCCTTGAGCGCGCCGACGTTGAGCACCATGTCGATTTCGCGCGCGCCGGCGCGGATGGCCTCGCGCGCCTCGAAGGCCTTGGCCGAGGAGAGGCTGGCGCCCAGGGGGAAGCCCACCACGGCGATGGGCACCGTCTTCGAACCGGCGAGCACCTTCGCCGCGGTGGCCACCTGCGCGCTGTTCACGCACACGGTGGCGAAGCCGTGCTCACGCGCCTCGCGGGCCACCTTCGCCACGTCCTCGGCGCGGGCCTCGGGCTTGAGCAGCGTGTGGTCGATGTACGGCGCCAGGTCCGCGGCCGAGCGGATGGAGGCCGGGTCCACGCGGGCCGTGGCGGGCGGAGCGAGGTCGACAGGGAACTCGCCGGGCGAGTCCTCCCGGGTGGCCGTCCACGAGGACACGTGGCGGCGGACCTGGTCGGCGAGTTCCTCGACGAACTTGGAGAGGTCCTTGGAGTCGGACATGGCGGCCCCTTAGCCCACTTCGAGGTCCTCGGGAAGCGCTCGGGAGAGTCGTTCGTTTCCCGCTCACACCTGACGTGCCGAGGGTGGGAACGTGGCGGTAGAGTCCCGCTCGTGATGTCCCGTCTCCGCTGGTTCCGTCTCCTCGCCCTCCTGCTCGCCGCGCTGCCGGGTCTCGCCGCGGGCCTGCCCTCTCCCTTCACCGCGACGTCCGACAGGCCGCTGACGGTCCACTTCCTCGACGTGGGCCAGGGCGACGCGGCCCTCGTCATCTCGCCCACGGGCAAGACGGTGCTCATCGACGGCGGCCCGCCCGAGGCGCGCGAGCGGCTCAACAAGCGGCTGCGTGAGCTGGTGAACGGCCCGCTGGACCTGGTCATCCTCACGCACCCACACCTGGACCACCTGGGTGGGCTCGCGCAGACCTTGCGCACGATGGGGGCCCGGCGGTTCATGGACCCCGGCTTCGACCACCCCAGCGAGGCATACCGCGACCTGCTGGAGGTCGTCGGGGACACGGTGGGCCAGGTGATGAACCCCGAGCCGAGCCCCTCGTCCCCCAACGGGCTGCTCACCATCGGCCTGGGCGAGGGCGTCTCGCTCACCGTGCTCTGGCCGCGCGCGCCCAAGGAGCCCTTCCTCGTCGGGACGCGCTCGGACGCGAACTCCAACTCCATCGTCGCGAAGCTGACGTATGGGCGGACGGCGTTCCTGCTCGTCGGCGACGCGGAGCCGGACACGGAGGGCCTGCTGCTCAAGAAGGGGCTGGACCTGAGCACCACCGTGCTGAAGGTGGCGCACCACGGAGGCCGTCACTCCTCCACGGCCGCGTTCCTCGCCGCCGCGAAGCCCCAGGCCGCCGTCATCTCCTGCGGGGCGAAGAACGACTACGGCCACCCCGCACCGGAGACGCTGGAGCGCCTGGGCGCGGTGGGCGCGCACGTGCTGCGCACGGACCGGGACGGCGAGGTGGTGGCCGCCAGCGACGGCCACACCGTCACGCTGCGCACGCACGGAGGCGACGGCGCCATGGTGGTGGTGTCGGGCGGCCAGGGGCTCGCTCCCTCCGTCCCCGTCCAGGTGCCGCCCCCGGCGCCCGAGACGAAACGTCCGGGGGCCGGTGCGCGACAATCCCGCGACGACACGGGTGGGGCCTCGTCCCGAGGCGGCTCCGAGGGCCAGGAGCGCTACATCGGCCTCAAGGGCAGCAAGGTATTCCACCGCGAGACGTGCTCCACCCTGAAGCGTTCCAAGTCGGAGCGCACCGTGTACCCGAACCGCGAAGCCGCCCTGCGCGAGCGTCGCCCCTCCGAGGATTGCCATCCATGAGTTCGCGCCTACTCGCCCTGCTGGGCACCCTGCTCGTCCTGGGGGCCTGCAAGGAGCCCGCGCCGGACCCCGCCGCCCGAGCCCCGGAGGCCCGGCGCTACTTCGGCGCGGCCCCGGACGGGAAGCTGCGCGTCTACTTCTTCGACGTGGGCCAGGGGGACGCGGCGCTCATCGTGGCGCCCAACGGCACCACGGTGCTGGTGGACTCGGGGCCTGAGAGCGCCTCCCGGCACCTGGTGAACCGCCTGCCGGAGCTGCTCACCAAGCCCCTGGACCTGGTGGTCCTCACGCATCCCCACGTGGACCACCACGGCGCGCTGGACGCGGTGCTGCGCCGGGTGGGGGCTCGCCAGCTGATGGAGCCGCAGCTGCCCACCGCGCCGCCGGACTACGACGCGCTGCTCACGAAGCTCGGCGAGCGCCGGGTCCAGGTCGTCTCCCCCGCGCCGCCCACGTCCACGCCCAACGCGCCCCAGCGCCTCAACCTGGGGGACGGCGTGTCGCTGACCATCCTGTGGCCGCGCGCGCCCAGCGAGCCGCTGCTGGACGCGCCCTCGGCCGCGCTGGAGGTCAACTCCATCGTCATGCGCCTGTCGTACGGCGAGACGTCGGTGCTGTTCACCGGTGATGCGCTGGCGCAGACGGAGGAGTACCTGCTCGCGCGCGAAGTGCCAGTGCAGTCCACCCTGCTCAAGGTGGGGGCGCACGGGCTCGACACCGCCACCACGGCGGCGTTCCTCACGCGCGTGGGGGCTCGCGCCGCCGTCATCTCCGTGGGCGCGGGCAATGCGTTCAAGGCGCCGGCGCCCGCCACGCTGGAGCGCCTCAAGGCCGCGCACCTGGAGGTGTTCCGCACCGACGAGCACGGCGAGGTGCAGGTGGTCAGCGACGGCAAGTCGTTGGTCATCTCTCCGCAGCGGCTCAAGCAGGGCACGCCCAGCGACATGCGCTACACGCTGGTGGGCCAGGGCCCCACGCCGCTCCCGGACTTCTGGGCCGGCAAGCCCCTGGTCGAGAAGAAGCCCGTCGTCGAGGAGGTGCCCGTCGAGCCGGTGAAGACGACCGAGGCTCCAGCGGCTCCGCCCAAGGAGGAGCGCAACAACAAGAAGTACAAGGGGCCGTACCACGCGAGCCGCAAGCGCGACAAATTCCACATCCCCGACTGCGACGGCGCGCGGAAGATCCACGCCGAGAACCTCATCATCTACAAGACGCGCGAGGAGGCCATTCGTGAGCGGCGGCCCGCGCAGGACTGCAACCCGTGAAGAAGAAACCCACCCAGTCGCGGGCCACGCTGGACCGCATCGAGGATGAAGTCGCCGTGCTCGTCGTGGACGGGCGCGAGGTGACCAGGCCCCTCGCCTCGCTCCCCGAGGGCGCGCGTGAAGGCGACGTCATCCACCTGGAGACGATGACGGTGGACCCGGAGGCCACCGAGGCGCTGCGCGAGGAGGTGCGCGCGGCGCGCGAGCGGGCGAAGAAGGGCAAGACGCCGCCACCGGGCGACTTCGACCTCTGAGCGGGGCGTGGCGCGCTGGGCCTCGGCATCACCGAGGTCCACCCTCCAGCGAGCGCCGGAGCCTCACGCGCGAGGCGCCGCTCGCAGGTGGCCTCCCCAGCGTCGCTGCCGAGCAGCCCTCTCCAGGGTCGCTTCGGAGGGCGACGGGCCCGGCGGAGACCTCAGGTGACGGCTTCGTGCCGCTCGGTGACCCCCTGGTACTGATAGGCGCCGCCGTCATACGGAGTGACGGCGTCGTCGGCCTTCTTGGTGCAAGCCGCGGCGGTGGGGTCGAAGGCCTGGTACTGCCCCTTGTCGTCCTTGAACTCCACCCACGCATGGTCGCCCTGGGCCGTCTTGCCGAAGACCACGCGCGCATCCACGCCGGCCTTCTCGAAGCGCTGCTCGGCCTCGATGGCCATGTCCACGCAGACCCCGGACTTGCTCGCATCGAAGTTGCTGGCGTTCTTCATGGCGGCGTCCCACGTCTTGCCGCCCGAGTAGTCGTACTTCCAGGACGTGGCCTCCTTCGCGATGTCCTGGGCCACCGCGTCCGCGCTCTTGCCCGCGGATGGACGCTTCGCGTCCTGCGCCGGCGCGGGAGGCGGCGGGGTCCGCGTGGACTGGGCCTTGGACGGCTCGAAGCTGTCGCGGCTCCAGTTCTGCTGGAAGCTCCGCGACTCGGTGGGCTTCGGACACGGGCCCTTCCCACCGTCGCCCTTCAGCAGGGACTCCTTCGTCAGGCCCAGCTTCTTCAGCAGCGCGGCGAACTCCTGGGGCTGCTTCGCGGAGTCCACCGTCTTCACCGCCGAGCCATCCGGGTTGACGACCTTCACCACGACACTTTGCGGAGCCTGAGCGGCCTCGGGCAGGCGCTTCGCACAGGAGGGGGAGGTCGGACGCGACAGGGAGGAGATCGCCATGGGACAGGGCCTCTCGGAGCCAAGGGGATGCCCGTCCCCTAAGCACCGCGTGTGCCAGTCCCCGTGCGACCTGGTATGGGCGCCAAGCTCCCGTACTTCCTGGGCCCATGGACAGGCCCTCGTCCGTGGAGGCCCGCGTTGCTGGTGACAGCCGTTGGCGGAGTGATGTCCGGAGGCATCACCCCGCGCGCTCGTCACCGGCCTTGGCCAGGAGTACGCGCACCCAAGGGGTGAGGACGCCCGTGCTCCCGTTCGACGACCGCGGCTCGAAGCCCGTGGCCTCCTCCGACACGAGGAGGCCACCCGGGCCGAGCCCGACGCGCTACCGGCCGGAGAGGACCAGCGGAATCTCCAGCTCGATGTCCTCGCCGGAGAAGCTGGAGAACGTCATCCGCCGGGCGCGCTCACGGATGCACGAACCCACCGCGTTCGCGTTGCCGTTGAGCTCCTTGCGGTCGAACTTCGCCTCCTTCACCGCGCCGGACGTGCCCACCGTCGCCGTGAGCGTCGCCTTGCCGCCCTTGTAGGACGGGTTGCGCTTGAGCTCCTGCTCCACGCAGTCCCGGAACGAGGTCTGCGCCTGCTCCACCACGCGCTCCACCTCCTCGTCCGACGGCCCGCCGACGTCCTCCGAGTCCGCCGCGGCGACCTCCGCGCCCTCGCGAACCTCCGGGGCGACGTCCTTCTTCTCCGCGTCGTTGTAGACAGCCTGCACCTGCTCCTGCGTCGGAGCCGCCGCCCCTTCCGCGCCCGGCTTGAGCTCGGCGGCCTTCGGCTCCGCCGCCTTGGGCTCGGCGGGGACCGGCGCGCCCTGAGGCGGCGCCTTCGGAACCGGAGCCACGGGTGGCGGAGTGTTGCCCAACAGCTTGTCGCGCAGCGCGCCCACACCCGCGCCGGTGAAGACGGACTGCTCCACCGCCTGCCCCTGCGCATCCACCGTGGTGACCTTCAGCGGCATCACCCCGAGCGCCTCCGACAACACGTAGGCGACGACCAGCGGCAGCAGGAGCACCAGCAGCACGACGGCGACGTACTTCATCGGCGAGTTGCGCCGCGTCACGCCCGCCTTCTTGGCCACCTGGCGCGTGTTCTCGCGAGGATCACGCTTCGCGGGCGCCTGGGTCTCCTCGCCCCCCTCCTCGCCCTGCGAGTCGTCGTACGGATTGCCGCCCTGAGCCTCGTCCTGCTCCCCACCCTTCTCGGGGAGGTCCAGGTCGGAGAACAGCTCGTTGAGCGGCGCGGCGGTGGCGGCCGGCGCGGCGCCCTTGCGACCGGCGGGCTGCGGCTGGTTCCGGGGGTCCGGCTCGCCGAAGTACGTCGTGTCCGGATCCTCCTCCGGCACCCACTGGCGCGCCGACTGAGGCTCCTCCGGCTCGGGCTGCTGGAAGGCCTGCGGCTCCGGCTCCTGAGGGAACTGGGGCTCCGGCTCGGAGAAGACCGGATGCTGCGGCTCCGGCTCGCGGCGAGCGGGCGCGGGCTTCGCGGCGGCGCGCGCGGGCGGCTCCGCCACGGGGGGCGGCGG
>NZ_SRLW01000145.1:0-25012 GCF_006518215.1 Myxococcus sp. AB025B | reverse complement strand
GCCCAGGCCGGGTCCGCGCCGGGGGCGGGGCGCTTCTCCGCGATGCGCGGCAGCATCCGCTCGGCGGGCACCGGCGGCGAGGACGTGGGCGGCAGCGAGTCCGTGTCCTCGGGCAGGGGCAGGGCCTTGCGCGTCTGCTTCTCCAGCTTCTCCTTCTCGCGAGCCTCCTTGAGGGCCAGCTTCGCGGCGGCGGCCTGCTCCTTCTCGTTCTGACGGGCCAGGCGCACGGCCTCCTCGGCCATGGCCTCCGCCTCGGCGGCCTCGGCCTCCTCGGCGGCGCGCTCGGCCTCGGCGAGCTCCTCCTCGTCGGCCTCAATCTGCGCGAGGAAGGCGGCCTCCTCGAGCTTCTCCTCGGCGGCGCGCTCCTGGCGGGCCTTGTAGGCGACCTTCTGCTGCTCCCAGAAGGCCTCGGCGGACTCGGAGACTCGGCGGCCCAGCACGCACAGTCCGGCCCACACCAGCGAGCACAGCTTGAAGAACGTGTACTGGGTGCCGACGATGAGCGCCGCGGCGCTGATGGCGGTGACGAGGATGACGGTGCCGACGGTGGAGAACAGCCCCTCCATGACGCCGCCCAGGCTCGCGCCCAGCGCGCCGCCGGGCGGGTGTGCCCAGCCCTTGTCGCCGGCGAAGATGAGCTGCGCCAGCACGGCCACGCTCGCCGTCAGCAGCACGAGGCTGACGAGCTGCGGCCCGCGCTTGCGCTCGCGGCTGCCCACGAAGAGCACCATCGCGGCGTAGACGCCTCCGACGGGTGCCAGGTAGGCGCACACGCCGAGCATCCCCCGCAGGGTCTCCGCGATGAGGTGGCCCATGGGGCCCACCGCGTTGCGGAAGCCCGGTCCGACCCGGTCATGGGCGTCGAACGTGGCCACCGACAACAATGACAGCAGGGACGCCGCCAGCAGGAAGACACCGGTGATGGCTCGGGCCGTCGTGCCGTCGCCGCCGTCGACCCCCGCCTTGCGCCGTTTGTCCGCGAGCGCCTTGCGACGCGTCGCGATCTCCTGCCGGGACAGCACTGCCTTCTCCGCCCGACCCTTCTTCGCCGTCATGACCTTCTTCCCTCTGCGCGTCTCAGCCGCGTAGCGGGCTGTAGCAATGCCCGCGACGAGTGTAGGGAGGGAGGGGGTCCGGTCAATTTTCCGGCTGCCGGACAGGGGGCCTACATTTCGGCTGCGCGTTGCACCAGAGGGGGTATGGTGCCGCAACGATTTCCTGGAGGTACATCGCCATGGCAGACAACGACAAGCCGTCCTCGAGCGAAGAGGAGTACTTCGCCCGCGAGGAGATTGAGAAGAAGCGGAAGCTTGCGCTCCAGCAGGCCGCCGACACGGCCCAGGCCCAGCGCGACGAGCTCAAGAAGCTCCACTGGATGAAGTGCCCCAAGTGCGGCATGGACCTGCAGACGCTCAAGCAGGGCAAGGTCGAGCTGGAGACGTGCTTCAACTGCGGCGGAGTCTTCCTGGACGCCGGCGAGCTGGACCAGATGGTGGCGCAGCACGGGCACGAGGGTGGCGGCAAGGTGATGGGCGCCATCCTGAACCTCTTCAAGAAGAAGTAGACCCGAGGTCCCGAGGAGGTCTGCGGGCATGGCCCTCACGCTCGAGCAGGTGCGACACGTGGCCACGCTGGCGCGGCTGGCGCTGACTCCTGAAGAGGAGCAGCGCCTGGCCACGCAGCTGTCGGCGGTGTTGGACGCGGTGGCGCAGTTGCAGACCCTGGACGTGGGGGACGTGGAGCCCACCTCGCATGCCACGCTCACGGCCTCGCTGCTCCGCGAGGACGTGACGCGGCCCTCCCTGCCGCCGGAGAAGGTGCTGGCCAACGCCCCGGCGAAGTCGGGGACCTCCTTCGCGGTGCCGAAGATCATCGACTAGCCGGAGGGGTTCCACGTCATGCAGCTGACGGACCTGACGATGCTGGAGCTCGCGCGGAAGCTGGACGCGGGCGAGGTGTCCTCCGTGGAGGCCACCCGCGCGTGCCTGGCGCGCATCCAACAGGTGGACCCGCGGATTCGCGCCTTCCTGCGCGTGGACGAGCCGGGCGCGCTGGCGGCCGCGGAGGCGAGCGACGCCCGGAGGCGCGCGGGCACCCCGGCGAGCCCGTTGGACGGCGTGCCGGTGGGGCTCAAGGACCTGTTCCTCACCGAGGGCGTGGAGACGACCGCCGGCTCGCGCGTGCTGGAGGGCTTCGTGCCGCCGCTGGACGCGACGGTTGTGCGGCTGCTGAAGGAGGCGGGGCTGCCGCTGGTCGGCAAGCTGAACCTGGACGAGTTCGCGATGGGCTCCTCGAACGAGTCCAGCGCGTACCACCCGACGCACAACCCCTGGGACGTGACTCGCACGCCGGGAGGCTCCTCGGGAGGCTCGGCGGCGGCGGTGGCGGCGCGCGAGGTGTTCGGCGCGCTGGGCACGGACACGGGCGGCTCCATCCGTCAGCCCGCGGCCTTCACCAACACGGTGGGGCTCAAGCCCACGTACGGGCGGGTGTCCCGGTACGGCGTCATCGCGTATGCGTCGTCGCTGGACCAGCCGGGGCCCATGACGCGCACGGTGGCGGACGCGGCGGCGCTGCTGCAGGTCATCGCGCGGCACGACCCGCTGGACGCGACGAGCGCGCCGGCGAAGACGCCGGACTACTCGGCGGAGCTGGAGAGCGGGGTGCGCGGGCTGAAGCTGGGCGTGCCGCGCGAGTACTTCGCCGAAGGCATGGACCCGGAGGTGGAGGCGGCCGTCCGCGCCGCGCTGGCCGAGTACGAGCGGCTGGGCGCGACGCTGGTGGACGTGTCGCTGCCGCATACGCCGTACGCGCTGGCGACGTACTACCTCATCGCGCCCGCCGAGGCGTCCAGCAACCTGGCGCGCTACGACGGCATCCGCTACGGCCTGCGCGCGAAGGACGCGCGGGGGCTCAAGGAGCTGTACGCGCAGACGCGCGAGCGGGGCTTCGGGCCGGAGGTGAAGCGCCGCATCATGCTGGGCACGTACGCGCTGTCCGCCGGCTACTACGACGCCTACTACCTGCGCGCGCAGAAGGTCCGCACGCTCATCCGCGAGGACTTCACGCGCGCCTTCCAGGGCGTGGACGCGCTGGTGGCCCCCATCTCCCCCGTGGCGCCGTTCAAGCTGGGGGAGAAGGTGGATGACCCGCTGTCGATGTACCTGATGGATGTCTACACGCTGCCCTGCAACCTGGCGGGCATCCCTGGCCTGTCGGTGCCCTGCGGCTTCACGAAGGCGGGGCTGCCGGTGGGGTTGCAGGTGCTGGGGCGGGCCTTCGACGAGGCCCTGCTGCTGCGCATCGCTCGGGCCTTCGAGCGTGAGCACGACTTCTTCCGCCGCCTCGCGCCTGTCCCGGCGTAGGGCCGCTTGGTGACACCGCCATGCCCGTGAGCGATTTCCAGCCCGTCATCGGCCTCGAGGTCCACGCGCAGCTCCTCACGCAGTCCAAGATTTTCTGTGGCTGCTCCACCGCGTTCGGCGCCGAGCCCAATCGGAACACCTGTCCGGTGTGCCTGGGCATGCCCGGCGTGCTGCCCGTGCTCAACGAGCGCGTGGTGGACTTCGCCATCCGCGCGGGGCTCGCGCTGGAGTGCCGCATCAACGCCAGGAGCGTGTGGAGCCGGAAGAACTACTTCTATCCGGACCTGCCCAAGGGCTACCAGATTACCCAGTACGACCTGCCCATCTGCGAGTTCGGGCGCCTGGCCATCGAGACGCCGCGGGGGGAGAAGGTCATCCGCGTCCGCCGCATCCACATGGAGGAGGACGCGGGCAAGAGCGTGCACGACGGGGACGGGGGCCAGAGCCTGGTGGACCTGAACCGGGCGGGCGTCCCGCTGATTGAGATTGTCAGCGACCCGGACCTGCGCGACGCGGACGAGGCGGTGGAGTACCTCAAGGCGCTGCGCGACATCCTCGTGTACCTGGGCGTCAACGACGGCAACCTGGAGGAGGGCAGCTTCCGCTGCGACGCCAACGTGTCGGTGATGCCCAAGGGCTCCGACACGTTCGGCCAGCGCTGCGAGCTGAAGAACCTCAACTCGTTCCGCTTCGTGAAGCAGGCCATCGAGTACGAGATTGCCCGGCAGGTGGACGTCATCGAGTCCGGCGGGAAGGTGGACCAGGAGACGCGGCTGTGGGACCCCAACAAGGGCGTCTCTCGCTCCATGCGCAGCAAGGAGGACGCGCACGACTACCGGTACTTCCCGGAGCCGGACCTGCCGCCGCTGCACGTGACGACGGAGGTCGTGGAGGCAGTGGGCAGGTCACTGCCCGAGCTGCCGCGCGCGAAGCTCCAGCGCTTCGTGAGCCAGTACGGGCTGCCCGCGTATGACGCGCGCCTGCTGACCACGGAGCGCCCGCTCGCGGACTTCTTCGAGGCGTGCGCCCAGCGCTACCCGGACGCGAAGAAGCTCTCCAACTGGTTCCAGGGCGAGCTCTTGCGGTTGCTCAAGGAGTCGGGCACCACCGTGGGCGAGCTGCGCTTCACGCCCGCACAGCTCGCGGAGCTGCTGACCCTGGTGGACCAGGGCACGGTGTCCGGCAACGCGGGCAAGGACGTGCTCGGGGAGATGTTCCGCACGGGCGCCGCGCCCGCGGACATCGTCGCGGAGAAGGGCCTGGCGCAGGTGAGCGACACGGGCGCCATCGAGGCGGTGGTGGACGACATCCTCGCGAAGAACCTGGGCGAGGTGGAGAAGTACCGCGCGGGCAAGAAGCAGGTGTTCGGCTTCTTCGTGGGGCAGGTGATGCGCGCCATGAAGGGCAAGGGCAACCCCGCGCTCGTCAATGATTTGCTGAAGAAGAAGCTCGGCGACTGACGACGCGAGCCCTCTTCCGCAAGAAGGGCTCCGCATGCGTGAGGGCCCGTCGTGGGTTGGCTTGGGTCGGCGCCGATGCGTGAACGCAGGACGCCGACCCTCGCCTCACGAGGACCGTCGCGCGTTGGAGGCGATGTTCAGGGCGCGAGCGCGTGACGCGCTCATCACCTTGCGAGGACGTGCCTCGGGTTGGCGCTCGTCAGGCGGCGCAGACCGGTACGAGCGCGTGAAGCACTTCATCGGCTCGTGAAGGCTCCGCTCGTGCGAGGACTCGCGTCGTTCCCTCGCTTGTGCGCTCGACGATGAGCGAGGGCGCCTCGAAGCGTTGGTCGAACAGCTCACCCGCGAGCTGCGCCGTCACGGTGTAGCGGACGTGACGCAGGCCCGGGAGTTGCCCGAAGAGTCCCTCGTCGAGCGAGCGTTCATCCCAGTCCCCTGGATGCGCGGAGGGATGGGCCACCACCTGCGCGCGCCATGCGTCCAGGTACTGTGCGCAGGGGACGAACCAGGGCTCCTTCGACGTGCGAGGTCGCGCGGCACCGTCGTAGCCAAGCAGTGTCCCCAGTCTGCCGAACGGCGTGTCGATGAGCGTCAAGTCCTCGGGCCGGCCGGGGCTCAGGCGCAGGCGGTCCTCGCTCGCAGGCAGGAGGTTCACCTTGCGCGCCGTGGCCACGCGGACACCCTCGGGTGAGAAGGTGTGGCTGGTGTTGAAGATGCGCGCGCCTCGGGGCTCGAAGTCCGGGCCGTCCTTGGTCAGGCGGTTGTCGGGAAGCAACGCGCTGCCCGCGACGACCCACAGGCCGAAGTCCCGGGCGATGGCGGAGAAGGTCTCGTGCATCACGCGGTGCACGCGCGACGCGAGCGTGGCGTGCAGGCACTCCACCATCGTCGGCGGGTGGAGCTCCTTCCACGTGCGCCACACGTCCCACCACTCCGCGCGCGCCACCCGTCGCAGCGCGCTCCTCACCGTCGTGTGGCGCCGCACGCGCCGCACCTGGCCCAGCAGCTCCAGCGGCGCGCCCACCCACTCGGGCCACACGGCGAGGGCGGGATGGCGCGGACGACCTGCCTCGTCGCGGGTCCGCAGGCGGTCCACCCGCTCGGCGAGCGCGCGGTGCCTCGCGGTGAAGGAGGAGGCGGAGGCGTAGTCCTCCAGCGCGATGCGCGGCTGGAGGGCGAACAGCTCCACATGCGTGGGCAGGCGTGCTTCGTCCACGAGTACATCCAATGCCCGGTGGGACGCGCGCGTCGGACACCGGGCGGTGAGGGACTACTTGATGAGCCCGTTCTCGCGCAGGCGCTGCTGCAGGAAGGCGCCGGCGGTGATGGGCCCGTGGCGGGCGGGGTTCTCCGGCGTCTGGGTGCAGGGCAGGGGCTCCAGCACGCAGTCGGAGTAGGGGTGCACGAAGAAGGGCAGCGAGTAGCGGACGGTGTCCTCGTCCGCGCTCTTCGGGTTCACCACCCGGTGCGTGGTGGCGGGGATGATCTCGTTCGTCACGCGGCTGAGCATGTCGCCCGAGTCCACGACGATCTGCCCTCGCAGCGTGTCCACCGGCAGCCACTCGCCATCGCGCGTGAGCAGCTCCAGGCCGGACGCGGTGCCCTCGCACAGCAGGGTGATGAGGTTGATGTCCTCGTGCTCGGCGGCGCGCACGCCTCCGGGGATGAAGCGCTCCTTCAGCGGCGGGTAGTGGATGAGGCGCAGCACGGAGTTGCCCTCCGTGGCCATGCCGCTGAACGTGTCGCGTGCCACGCCGAAGAACTCGGCCAGCGCGTGGAGCATCACGCTCGCGGCGCCGTCCAGCTCGCGGAAGAGGGCGAGCGCGTGCTCGCGGAACGAGGGGACCTCGCCGGGCCACACGTTGGCGCCGTAGTGCTTCAGGTACGGGTGGCCTTCGGGCAGCTCGCGGCCCACGTGCCAGAACTCCTTCAGGTCCCCCACCTTGCGGTCCTTCGCGTGCTCCTTGCCGAAGCCCGTGTAGCCGCGCTGGCCGGCGAGCTCCGGCACCGCGTAGCGCGTCTTCACGTCCTCGGGGAGCTGGAAGAGCTTCTCGATGTCCGAGTAGGTGCGGCGGATGAGGCCATCGTCGATGCCATGCCCCACCACGGAGACGAAGCCGAACTCACGCAGACCCTCGCCGAAGACTTGGACGAAGCGGGCTCGCTCGGTGGGAGTGCCGGTGCGGTAGTGGGACAGGTCGATGAGGGGGATGCGGCGTGAGGTTCCGGACATGGGCGCCGCACTCTAATCGAGCGTGATGGATTGTCGGCACCTTCAGCGTCCGCCGGAGGACCGTCTCCTGGCACCGCGGCGCGAGAGCCCACTTCGCCAGCCGACATCACCGGAGGCCGGCAGTGGCCCCGCCTGGACGTGAATGTCCAGATTAGCTGGGCAGGCCCGGGGGAGTGGCATGGCCCAGGAGAGCAGCGCTGATGCGTGCGAGGCGTGCGGCCACCGACATGGGTCGGCGTCGTCATGCTCGACGCTGGTCCGAGCCGAAGGCGAGAGCGTGCCCGCCCGGCCCCGCTGTTCGTCCGTCTCCGTGGAGGTGGACCCGCTGGTGGGCACGAAGCTGGGGAGCTTCCGGCTGGTGCGTCGGCTGGGCCGAGGGGGCATGGGCGCGGTGTACCTGGGCGAGCACGTGTCCATCGGCAGCCGGGTGGCGGTGAAGGTGCTGCACGAGCACCTGGCGACGTACCCGGAGCTGGTGCAGCGCTTCCACGCGGAGGCGCGGGCCGTGAATGTCATCGGCCACGAGAACATCGTCAGCATCTTCGACCTGAACGCGGGGCCGCCCAGGCCGTACCTCATCATGGAGTATCTGGATGGGGCGCCCTTGTCCGCGTGGGTCGGCTCGCCGCTGCCGGCGCCGGCGGTGGTGTCGGTGCTCTCGCAGGTGTGCGACGCGCTGCAGGCGGCGCACCTGAGCGGCATCGTCCATCGCGACCTGAAGCCGGACAATGTCTTCCTGGTGCGGCGCGGGCGGGGCACGCCGTTCGTGAAGGTGCTCGACTTCGGCATCGCGAAGCTGGCGGACGCGAACATGCCGCAGACCCACGCGGGCATCATCGTGGGCACGCCCGAGTACATGGCGCCCGAGCAGTCCCTGAGTCGACGGGTGGATGGCCGCGCGGACCTGTATGCGCTGGGGGTGATTGCGTATCAGCTGGTGACGGGGCGGCTGCCGTTCGAGGACGAGGGGCTGACGGCGCAGTTGGTGGCGCATCAGATGCGGGCGCCGCCGCCGCCCCGGTCCGTGCATGCGGCCGTGCCCGTGGCGTTGGAGCGGGTCATCCTGCGCGCGCTCGAGAAGGCGCCTGAGCAACGGTACGCGACGGCGGCGCTCCTGCGTGCGGCGCTGGAGGGGGCGCTGGCCGAGGAACTCCATGTCCGGTCGCGGCAGGCGCGGCCCGTGGAGCCCGCTGTTCGAGCCCGGAGTGTTCCCGCACCCGTGGCGGGGCCGGGGCCCGTGGCGGGCGAGGGGAGGAACGCGCTTCCCGTGCCGGTGATGCTGGAGACGGACCTTCCCGAGCCCGTGTCGAACGGGAGTGTGGCGCCGCGACAGGGCCGGCCCGTGGAGGGCGTGAAGCCGACTGGGGCCCGGCCTGTGGAGGGGGCGAAGCAGCACGGGGCACGGTCCGAGGAGGCCCGTCTCTCGCCGCCGGGACTCGTGCACGCGGTGGGCGAGGTGTCGATGTCGGGAGGCCCGCGACCGTCGCCGCGCGCCCAGGTGTCGCGGCCTGTGGATGCGAGGGGGGCGGGGGCGCGTCCGTCTCCGCCTGTGCCCGTGCAATCGCCGATGGGGGCGATGCCAGCGGGGGCGCGTCCGTCGCCATCCGTGCCCGTGCAATCGCCGGTGGGGGCGATGCCAGCGGGGGGGCGTCCGTCGCCGTCCGTGCCCATGCCATCGTCGATGGCAGTGGTGCCATCTGGGGCGCGCCCATCTCCGGCTGTGCCCGTTCACTCGCCGGTGGGCGCGATGCCACCGGGGGCGCGTCCGTCGCCGCCGGTGCCGGTTCACTCGCCGATAGGCGCGATGTCGCTGGGGGCTGGGCCTGCCCCGATGCAGGCTCGGCCGTCCGTCGAGGCGCGACCTGAGGACTCTCGACGTCCTTCGCCGTCGTCGACGGGACAGGCTCGACCGTCCAGTGATGAGAAGTCGGCGGAGCTTCGAAGCCCCGCCCCGTCGCAGGATGGGCACGCTCGACCGTCCGTCGGCGAGAAGTCAGCGGGGGCCCGGCGTCCTTCGCCATCGCCCCACGCACAGTCCCGGCCGTCCATCGACGCGAAGCCGGCAGCGGAGGCTCGTCGTCCTTCGCCATCGCCTCATGCACAGGTCCGACCGTCCATCGACGCGAAGCCAGCAGAGGAGGCTCGTCGTCCTTCCCCGTCAGGGATGGCTTGTCCACGCACCGACGAGATGCCGGCGGAGGCTCGTCGTCCGTCGTCCCCGGGCAGCCCACCCCGAGCGTCCGAGGTCGCGCCCTCCGGGCGCCCATCATCCGACAGACGCGATGCTCCGATGCCCGCCACACCGAACCACCGCGCGTCGGCTGCTCCGCTGTCGTCCGGACGGAGCGGTCCTCCCGTCCCCACGCCGAAGGGGGTCGCAGCGTCGGAGGACTCCGTCGCGCCCTGGTCCCCGGTCGCGAGCCTCGCCTCCCGGAACTGGGGTGCCGCCGTCCAGCACGCTTCGGGCGCTTCACCTCCGGTCCTCCATCCCTCCGTCGAAAGCGCCCAGCCCAGCCCCAGCGAAGTCTCACAAGCCGCCCGGCCGCGCACGGTGGAGCTTCCCGTTCGCGTCGTGCTGCGCCCGGGCGAGACGCCGGTCTGGCTGACCGCGTCCGACCTGTCTCGCGGTGGGTTGTTCCTGCGCAGCGACGGCCTGCTGCCACCGCTGTTCGCGCGACTGCCGCTCGTGCTGGAGCTGGAGTCGGGCCCGCAGTCCGTCGTCTGCGAGGTGGTGCGCCACGTGCCCGCGGAGCAGGCCCAGGTCTGGGGGATGCCCACCGGCTTCGGCGTCCAGTTCATCGAGGCCACCCTGGCCCTCAAGTCCTCCGTGGACGCACTCCTGCGCGCGGGTCCTGGCAGACGGGTGGCTCCGCCCGCGGCCGCCTCACCTTCGGAGGACACGGAGGCCGCCCGCGTGCTGGAGGCCTACCGGGCCCGCTTGACGGGGGACCACTACGCCGTGCTGGCCGTCCCCCCCGACCTGGACATGGGCTCCCTGCGCCGTTGCACCCGCGAGGCCCGAGCCACCCTGGAGTCCCTGCGACAGCGTCCGCTGTCCTCCGCGCAGTCCCTGCTGCTCGACTCGGTGCTCACCCGGCTGCACGAAGCAGGGGAGGTGCTGGGCACCGTGACACAGCGGGCGCTGTACGACGCCTGGCGGGGCAATCACCGGGGCGTCGCGCGCTGCCTGGAGGCAGGGCTCACGTCCGAGCAGCTGGAGTCCCTCCGCCGCGAGTTCCTCACCCGGCGGCCCCAGTCCGCGGGCATGGCGCGCGTGCACTACCTGTCCGGCTCCGCCCTGGAGCGCGAGGGCCAGCTCGCCCGCGCCCTGGAGACCTACGAGCGGGGCCTCGCCCTGGACCCCCTGGAGTCCAGCCTCCACCACCGCTACCGCAGCGTCCGTCGCGCGCTGGACGCCCGGGGCGCCGCCGCGGAGCCCTCGAACGAGAGGGCCCGGCCCCCCTGAGGGGAGCCGGGCCCGGTGCCACCAGCTCGGACGGCGGGCTACCCACCGGCCGCCGCGGCGCAAGCGGCGCTCAGGCCCTCTGCCCGCTGGAAGCAGGCGCTGAACTGATCAACCCACTCCATCTCGGCGCCCACCCGGCAATCGGGCAGGCCCCGGATGCAGTCCGCCACGTCCCGCAGGCGGTCCTTGTCGCTGTCCGAGCAGGCCTCCAGTGCGTCCTCGCAGCGACCCTTGTCGAAGTCCTCCTCGTCCATCCCCGTGTCGGTCCCACAGGCCTCCGTCTGATCGTTCACCGCCCGGCTCGCGTCGGCCAGGTCGTCGCAGACGTCGTCGCCGCCACAGCCGACGCCGAACAAAAGGGTGCCGGCGGCCACCAGGCCGTACATGAGTTTCTTCATTGTGGAATTCCCCCCGGGGGTTGATGGTAGGACGGTGTGAGGCCGGGCGTTTTCGGCCGGACCCTCAGGTAGGGGCTCCTGGGCGCGGGGGCAATCTGCACCGCCGGACGAGATGATCCAGCATCCGTCTTGACTCCCCAGGGCATCTCCCGTAAATCCGGCCGTCCTTTGCGCTAGGGCGGCCCGTCCGTCCGAAATGCGCGGCCGATTCCACGGGTTGACCCAACCCGAAGCTGACAGGGGTTAGACGATGTACGCAGTGATTCGCACGGGCGGAAAGCAGTATCGCGTCGCCGAGGGCGATGTCCTCCGGATCGAGAAGATCGCCGGCGACATCGGGGCCGAGGTGTCCTTCACCGACATTCTCCTGCTGGGCGGTACGGACAGCCCGAAGGTGGGCCAGCCGACGGTCTCCGGCGCTCGCGTCGTGGGCAAGGTCCTGGCGCAGGACAAGCACCGCCGCGTCCTCCACTTCCGCAAGGAGAAGGAGGGTTGGACCCGTCGCCGTGGCCACCGTCAGCCGTATACCGAGGTGAAGGTCACCTCCATCTCCGGCTAGTCCGGACGGTTTCACCTCAACTTCAGGAGCAAGGTGTCATGGCCCATAAAAAAGGTCAGGGTTCTTCGCGCAACGGTCGCGATTCCAATCCGCAGTACCGCGGCGTGAAGGTGTACGGAGGCCAGGAGGTCTCGGCCGGCAGCATCCTGGTTCGCCAGGTCGGCACGGTCATCCACGCGGGCGCCAACGTGAAGCTCGGCCGCGACTACACCCTCTATTCGGTGGTGGACGGCGTGGTGAAGTACGAGCGCCTGGGCCGTGACCGCAAGAAGGTTTCGGTCTACCCGGCCGCTGAGCAGCCCAGCGCCTGACGGTTTCCCGGTCCCCTGAGGGCCGGTCGCCGCGCGGCATCCACGAGCGGGTCGCTTCTCCCGTCCCCGCGCCTTCTGGCGCACAGGACGCCGAGGCGGCCCGCTCTGCGTTTTTCAGGAGAGCTTTCATGAAGTTCGTCGACGAGGTCCGCATCTTCGTGAAGGCGGGCGATGGCGGTAACGGTTGTGTGTCCTTCCGCCGTGAGAAGTTCATCGAGCGCGGGGGGCCCAACGGCGGTGACGGCGGCAACGGTGGCTCCGTCATCTTCGTGGCGGATCCGCAGCTGACCACGCTGCTCGACTACCGCTACCAGCAGCACCATCGCGCGAAGAGCGGCGAGCACGGCATGGGCAACGACTGTAACGGTCGTGCCGCGGAGGACATGATCCTCAAGGTGCCGGTGGGTACGCTCGTGAAGGACCACGCCACGGAGGAGCTGCTGGTGGACCTGAGCCAGCCGGGGCAGGTCTTCGAGGCGGCGAAGGGCGGGCGGGGCGGCCTGGGCAACATGAACTTCGCGACCTCGACGCGGCAGACGCCGCGCTTCGCCCAGGACGGGACGAAGGGCGAGGAGTTCACGCTACGGCTGGAGCTGAAGCTGCTGGCCGACGTGGGTCTGCTGGGCTTCCCCAACGCGGGCAAGAGCACGTTCATCTCGAGGGTGAGCCGGGCGCGGCCGAAGATCGCCGACTACCCGTTCACCACGCTGGCCCCCAACCTGGGCATGGTCCAGTACAAGGACCACCTGTCGTTCGTCATGGCGGACATCCCCGGCATCATCGAGGGCGCCAGCGAGGGCGTGGGCCTGGGGCACCAGTTCCTGCGGCACGTGGAGCGGTGCAAGGTGTTGATCCACCTCATCGACATGGGCGCGGAGGGCGAGGGGCGCGAGCCGCTGCACGACTTCGACGTGCTCAACCGGGAGCTGGAGAAGTACAGCGAGGAGCTGTCGAGGCGGCCCCAGGTCGTCGCGGCGAACAAGCAGGACCTGCCGGACGCACAGGCGCGGCTGGGGCCCTTCACGGAGGCCCTGCGAGAGCGCGGCATCCGCGTGTTCCCGGTGTCGTGCGCCACGGGCGAGGGGATGCAGGCGCTGATGGACGCGGTGGCGGAGGTGCTGTTCACCGGCCGCACCGACAAGCTCCAGGTGGAGGCGCCGCCTCGGGCCAAGGGCGCGGCGAGGAAGTCCGGGGCCTCCGTGGCCAGGGCGACCATCGCGGCGGTGCGCGAGGCGTTCTCGGGCGACGAGGCTCCGAACACGAAGAAGGCCCCGGCGAAGAAGGCCGCCAAGGCGAAGAGCTTGAAGGCTCCGGCGAAGAAGGCCGTCAGCGCGAAGAAGAAGCCGGCCACGAAGAGCGCGAAGGCTCCGGCGAAGAAGCCGGCCGCGAAGCGCACCAAGGCCGCCGCGAAGAGCACCAAGGCCGCCGCGAAGAAGGCCCCGGCGAAGAAGGTCGCCGCGAAGAAGGCTCCGGTGAAGAAGGCCGCCACGAAGAAGGCTCCGGCGAAGAAGCCGGCCGCGAAGAAGGCCCCGGCGAAGAAGTCGGGCGGGAGGCGCTGATCCGATGTCCGGTGGTGGCCCTCGCTACGAGCGCTTCGAGAAGGACAAGCTGGAGCCCGAGCAGTTCCTCCTCGACGTGCGCAAGGAGAAGATCGACCGCGTCGTCAGCCAGCGCACGCGCAACTTCACGGTGGTCCTGGACCGGCTGGAGGACAGCTTCAACATGGCCGCGGTGCTGCGCACCTGCGAGTCCATGGGCGTCCAGGAGGTGCACGTCGTCATCAACCCGGAGGCCCCCTTCCTGCCGAACTCGAGGGTGGCCCAGGGCTGTGACAAGTGGCTGGACGTGAAGCTGTACAAGTCCTTCGCCGAGTGCCGCGAGCACCTGAAGTCGCGGGGCTTCCAGCTGTACGCCTCGGCCATCCGCGAGGGCGCCACCAGCCTCTACTCGCTGCGCTTCGACCAGAAGGTGGCCATCGTCCTCGGCAACGAGCGCTACGGCGTCAGCGACGACGTGCTCAACGCCGTGGACGGCACCTTCTGGGTGCCGATGAAGGGCTTCAGTCAGAGCCTCAACATCTCCGCGGCCGCCTCGGCGTGCGTCAGCCGGGCGATTGCCTGGCGGGACGAGCACCTGGAAGGCGGCTCGGGGGACCTGCCGCCCGAGGAGGCGCAGGCCCTGCGCGAGCGCTTCTACGTGCTGGCCATCAAACAGAGGAAGCGGCTCTTCAAGAAGCAGCCATGAATGCCGGCCCCCCGGGGCGCGTCGGTATGGGGTAGATGGACGCCGGGGGCCTACCTGCCCTCCTGGAGACGCACGCCATGTTCCTGGAAACCCTGCTCGCCACGCTCCTGTCCGCGCAAGCCGTGCCGCAGTCCTCCGCTCCCGCTCCGGCCGCCACGGTGGCCCAGGGAGCCCCGGCGGGCGCTGGAAAGCCCCGGGTGACCCCGTCCGAGGCGGCGAAGACTCCGGCGCCCTCCGGTGTGAATCCGGCCGCTCCCGCGCAGGCGCCGGGCAAGCCGGCCACGACGCCCGCGCCGGCCGCCGAGACGAAGCCCGCGGCGAAGCCGGCCACGCCGATGACGCCCGAGGTGAAGACGCTCGTCGACCGGATGCAGGCGTTCTACGAGAAGACGGGCGACTTCCGGGCGAGCTTCAAGCAGGACTACAAGTACAAGACCTTCCGCCGGACGCAGTCGTCCGAGGGCGTCGTCACGTACAAGAAGCCGGGGCTGATGCGGTGGGAGTACCAGACGCCCTCCGCGCGCACCTTCGTGCTGGCCGGCAACAAGGTCTACGCGTACGACCCCGCGGCCCAGTCGCTCACGGTGGCCAGCGTGGACACCAGCCAGCTGTCCGCGTCGGTGACGTTCCTCTTCGGCCAGGGGCGGCTCGCGGACGAGTTCGCCATCACCAAGGGCGCCTGCAAGGACTGCAAGGGGACGCTGCTGGTGTTGAACCCGCTGAAGGACGAGCCGCGCTTCAAGCAGGTCCGGCTGGAGGTGGACCCGGCGTCGGCCCAGGTGCTGAAGAGCACGGTGGTGGACCCGGATGGCAGCGAGAACACCATCTCCTTCGTGAACCTGAAGACGAACGTGGGCCTGTCCGCGGACAGCTTCAAGCTGGATGTCCCGGACGACACGCGCGTGGATGACTTCACCAAGCAGAAGAAGCAGTAACCTGCGCGGCGTGCGCGGCGCGTTCCTGCTCTGGCTGTGTCTGGGTGTGGTGGGCTCGGGATGTCACCGGGAGGTGGCATCCGGCCCGTCGTCCCGGACCGAGGGGCTGGTGGGCCGCACGTTGCCTCTGTTGGCCTCGCCCGCGTTGAGGCTCACGGTGGCGGGGAAGCTGGGGACGCGCACGGTGCCCGTGGTCCTGGACGTGGCGCGGCCCCTGTCGATGGTCTCCCAGGAGTGCTTCGAGGGCGGCATCCCTCCTCCCGAGGGCACCGTGCGCGCGCCCGAAATCGCCGGGGGCTTTCGTGCCTGGCCGGTGGTGCCGTTGCCCGCGCTCACGGTGCGCGGAGCCTCGGTGCCGCTGCGCACGGCGGGCGTGTCCGGGGAGAAGCCCTGCTCGGTGACGCTGGGCTCGGACGTGCTGGAGCCCTACGCGCTCAACGTGGACCCCTTGCGTCGCGAGGTGACCTTCACGGCCTCTCGGTCGCGGGAGGCGTATGTGGCGGAGACCTCCGCGTCGGACGCGGCGCGGGAGGTCCACCGCGTGGAGCTCAGCCGCGAGCCGGTGGGAGACTGGCCGTTGCTGGCCGCTCGGGTGGCACAGGGGGAGTCGGAGCTCACGGGCCCGTTCGTGTTGTCGACGCGCGAGCCCTTCTCGCGCCTTGCGCTGGGGCCCGCGGAGGCGCAGGGGCTGCAGCCGCTGGAGACGGCGGCGAACCTGCCGCCGCGCACCTTCGCGGTGGACTCGGTGGACGTCGCGGAGGGCGTGGGCGTGCGGCCTCTCGTCGTCGAAGCGGCGGGGCGATGGGACTCACCGAGCAGCCTCGGCCGGCTGGGCCCGGATGTCTGGGGGCGCTTCACCGCGACGCTGGACGCGAAGGGCGGGGTGCTGGTGCTGCGCAGGCCCCGGGTCCTCGCGTCCGAGGCTTCAGTGTCGAGGGGCACCGAGGCGCCCGGCCCGGACGAGGTGGAGAGGGCGGGGCGGATGCAGGGCAGCTCTCCCGACTCGGGCATCGCGTCGGGAGGAGGCGCCTCGTCGAAGGGGGCTCGTCCCGACGGCCTCTCCACGCCAACGCCAGGACCTGTAGTCGAGTTGGAGGGCACGCATAACGCCGCTCCTGCTGTATCGAAGCCCGGGCCGGCGGCTACACCGACGGAGGTCTCTCGGGAGGCCTCCAGCCCGTCGGGAGCTCCATCTTCACGGCTGACACCGCGCCAGCGCTGCGCGGATGCACACGGTGTCTTCAGCGAGGAGGCCTGTTACGGGCTCCATGTGCGCCGCGAGCCGGACGGGACGGTCTCCGTGGTCGGCGCGGTGTTCCGAGACCTCCCAGAGGGAGGCCGGGTGCATCTGGAGCCGGTGGGTGCGGAGGGGCAGCGACTGGAGTCGGGCTGCGCGGTGGGCCTGAGCTTCCCCGCCACCAGCCGAGGTCTCACGACGCAGCACCGTCTGCCCTGGCCCTCCCTGGCGCAATCGCTGCCCGCGTGCCACGCCGCGCTCACGCAGGCGAAGGACTTCCGGCTGTCCCTCTACGAGGAGGCCCGTCAGCCCGAGTGCCCCACGGCATGCGCCTTCGTCACCGAGACGGCCACGCGCCGCACGGTGTGCGAGTGCCAGCCCACGCCGCTCGGAGAAGGCGTCGCGGCGCCATCCCGCAAGAAGTCCTCTCGCGAGCCCCCGCCCGAGGAGCGCGAGCTGGAGCCCGAGGACCCTCGGTAGTCGCGCGCGGGCTCGCGTGACACGAGCCGAGGCCCCGTGCACCCGCGTGAGCGGGCGCGACCTGTAGCGCATGACGGGCCGGTGGCCTCGCGACGGCGCGGCACTGTCGAGGAGCCTCGCTCCCTCCAGTCACCGGCTCCTTCCTCGGGGCCCCGTCGCGAGTACGGTGAGCTGCCCCGAGGCGCGGGGGGCCGAGGAGCCACGCTCCCTCCAGGCACCTCACCCAAGGCAGCCAGACGCCCGGGCCCCGTCGCGAAAGGCGCGCGGCCCGGGATGCTTCACGTCTACTCCAGCCGCGTCACAGGCCGGGGCGCGGGCACCACCGGCACGGGGGCCGGGTGCGCGTCACGCGCCACGTGCTGACGCTGCTTCGGGTCCGGCCGCTCCACCACGCGCGCCACCAGGTCGTAGTCGTGCGCCTCCGTCACCTCCACGGTGACGAGCTCACCCGGGTACGCCAGGCCGTCGTTGATGTAGACCAGACCGTCGATCTCCGGCGCCTGCCCCTGGTGACGACCCACCAGCAGGTGCTCCGTCTCCGGCGCCGGGCCCTCCACCAGGACCTCCAGCCGCTTGCCCACGAGCTTCTTGTTCTGCTCGCGGTTGATGCGCTTCTGGATGGCCATCACCTCGCGCCACCGGCGCTCGATGATCTTCTGCGGCACCTTGTCGGGCAGGTCGTACGCCGCCGTGCCCTCCTCGTCGGAGTATTGGAAGACGCCCAGGCGCTCGAAGCGCTGCGTCTTCACGAACTCCTTCAACATCTCGAAGTCCTCCTCCGTCTCACCCGGCAGGCCCACGATGAGCGACGTGCGCATCACCAGCCCCGGCACGCGCTCGCGCAGCTTGGTGAGCAGCCCCTTGAGGAACTCCGAGTTGCGGCCGCGCTTCATCGACAAGAGCAGCTTGTCGCTGACGTGCTGCACCGGCATGTCCAGGTAGCGGGCAATCTTCGGCTCCGCCGCCATCACCTCGATGAGCTCGTCAGGGAACACGCGCGGGTAGGCGTAGTGCAGGCGGATCCACCGCACGTCCACCTTCACCAGCGCCTTGAGCAAATCATGCAGCTTCGGGCGGCCCGGCAGGTCATGCCCGTACGCCGTGAGGTCCTGCGCGACCAGGTTCAGCTCCTGCACGCCGCTGTCCGCCAGCCGCTGCGCCTCGATGACGATGTCTTCGATGGTGCGCGAGCGCTGCCCGCCGCGCAGCGTGGGGATGATGCAGAACGCGCAGGCGTTGTCACAGCCCTCGGACACCTTGAGGTACGCCGTGTACTTCGGCATCGAGTTGATGCGCGGCGTGTCGGCGTCGTGGATGTAGTCGGGGTCCGGAATCACCTGACGCGGCGACGCCTCGGCCGCCAGCAGGTCGCCAATCTGGGCGTACGCGCTGGTGCCCAGGAAGTGGTCCACCTCCGGCATCTCCTTCGCCAGCTCCTCGCCGTAGCGCTGGGACAGACAGCCCGTCACCACCAGCGTGCTGCAGCTCCCCGACTTCTTCAGCTCGGCCATCTCCAGGATGGAGTCCACCGACTCCTGCTTGGCCGGACCGATGAAGGCGCACGTGTTGACGACGATGACCTGCGCCTCGGAGGCCTCCTGCACCAGCGTGTAGCCGCGGTGCTTCAGCGTGCCGAGCATCACCTCGGAGTCCACCCGGTTCTTCGGGCAGCCGAGGGTCATCATGTACAGGCTCTTGGTGGTTTCCACTGCGGTCTACCTGCTTCCCAGTTCGGTTCGCGTGAAGTGGTCCCCACTCCAAACGAAGTTCATCATCGCGCCGTTCGAGTAACGGATGGTCAGCCCGTCCTCCTCGTCCAGCTCCACCGAGGACGCGCGCCCCAGCGCGCAGGTGGCGGCCGGCCACTCGAGCACCCGCCGCGCCGTCTTCCCCGTCACGAGGTAGAGCCCCAGCCGCAGCTCCGTCTCGGCGTCGCATTGACCCGCGACGGCATATGGATTCTTCCCCGAGAGCACCGTCACGAAGGACAGCTCGCCTGTCAGGCTGAGGGACTCGGGGACGTTCACGTTCACCGACTTGGCGTCCACGGGCTTGCCCACCACCAGCTCGCGCAGCGACTCGGGGGACAGCTCCTCGTCCCCCTGCGCCCAGGCCGGGTAGCTGAGCAGGTCCCACCCCAGCCAGCCGGTGGCCGCGGGCTCCAGCGCCGTCACGGACTCGGGCGGCTTGAGCTTGAGCGCCTTGCGAGGCTCGTCCGGCAGCCGCAGCGCCTCGCCCACCATGGTGCCGCTCTGGCAGTTGGAGACGGGCACGCCCTTGCCCTCGCCGTCCTGGTCCTCGTAGGTGATGCACACGTCCATCACCATCGGGTCGACGGAGGGGAAGCGCGGCAGCGCGCGCACCGGCACCGCCGCCACCAGCGACAGCGTGGTGCCCCGGCGCTCCACCGCCCCGTTCACCTTCTGCTGGGCGAACTCCGGCGTCCCGCTGGTCGCGCCCGAGTCCCGCTTGCCGTCGAACCCGAAGCGCCACGTGTAGCCCGTCGTCAGCGGGCCCGTGTCCGGGAAGTAGAGGGACAGCGTGACGGTGTCGCCCGCGAGCAGCTGGTCGTCCTTGGCGTCCACGCCCACGTAGAGCGTGTCCTTGCGGAAGCCCACCTTGGCGGTGAACGACGCGCTGGCGCCGGACACGTCCGTGGACTTGAGCGTCAGCGGCGAGGCGAAGCCCTTCAGGCCGCCCTGCAGCTTCGGCGGCTTGGACATGTTGGGCACCAGCTTGGACGGCCGGGGCGGGGGAAGGGCTTCGTCCTGCGCGGAGGCAATGGCCGGGACACAGAGCAGACAGCAGAGGGACAGGGCAGCGACTCGCATGGCTTCTATCAATCGCGGAAGTTGGTGAACTGCATGTCCAGCTTCAGCCGGTCCTGCTCCTTGCGGAACAGGGCGATGGCGGCCTGGAGGTCGTCCCGGTTCTTCCCGGTGACTCGCAGCTGGTCGGCCTGGATGGAGCCCTGCACCTTCATCTTCGAATCCTTGAGGAGCTTCACCAGCTCCTTGGACTTCTCCACCGGGATGCCCTGCTGGAGCTTGATGACCTGCTTCACGTTGTGCAGGCCCGTCTTCTCGATGTCGCCGTAGTCGAGCGCGTTCAAGCTGATGTTGCGCTTGGCCAGCTTCGCCAGCAGGACGACCTTGGCGGCCTTGACGTGGTCCTCGCTGTTGGCCTTCACGGTGATGGCCGTGTTGTCCGGGGCGATGACTACGTCCGCCTGCGCACCCTGGAAGTCATAGCGGGTGCTGAGCTCCTTCTTGGTCTGGTTGACCGCGTTGTCGAGCTCGGCGATGTCGATTTTCGAGACGACGTCGAACGAGGGCATGGGCAACAGCGGCGCTTAACACACCTACACCCTGACGACCATGGGCACCACCAGGGGGCGCTTGGAGCTGTACAGCCGGAACGCACGGCGCACCACCCGGGTGAGTTCCTCTCGCACCAGGGCGTCGTCGCCCCGCAGCTGGACGGACAGCTCCTCGAAGAGCGCCCGGGCGTCCTGGGCCACCCGGGGCAGCAGCACCTGTTCATCCAGCGACAGGCCCTGGCCCGACAGCTGGGGGCCGCCCACCAGCTGCTGCGTGCCCCGCTGCAGCACCACCACGGCGGCCACCAGCCCCGTCTCCGACAGGCGGACCCGCTCGTGGAGTGTGTCCGGTGTCACCATGCCGCCTCCGAAGCGGTCCTTGAAGATGCGGCCGGAGGGCACGCTCCCGGTGAAGCGGCCTCGGCCCTCCTCGAAGCCCACGACGTCGCCGTCCTGGGCCAGCAGGCACTGCGCGGGCTCCAGGCCGGCCTCGCGGGCGGTGGCCAGATGTCGGTGCAGGTGGCGGCCCTCACCGTGGACGGGGATGAAGTGGCTGGGGCGCACCAGCTCCAGCACGCGCTGCTGCTGGGGCCGGCTGGCGTGGCCGGACACGTGGACGCCGGGCTCCACCTGGGCGTACACGACCTTCGCGCCCCGCCAGTGCAGCTGGTCGATCAACGCCCCCACGCCGCGCTCGTTGCCGGGGATGGGGCGGGAGCTGAGGACCACCAGGTCCCCGGGGCCCACCTTCAGCGGCCCGTCACCGGAGGCGAGCTGCGACAGGCCCGCGCGGGGCTCTCCCTGCGCGCCGGTGGTGAGCACGAGCACGCGCTGGGCGGGGAGCAGCGGCACCGTGTCCAGGTGCACGAAGAGCGAGTCGGGCACGTCCAGGTAGCCCAGCTGCCGCGCCATCTCCACGTTGCGCTGCATGCTGCGGCCCTGCAGGGCCACCTTGCGCCCCAGCTTCTCCGCGAGCGCCAGCAGGTGTCGCACGCGGTGCAGGTTGGAGGAGAACAGGGCCACGACGATGCGGCCGGTGGCCCCCTGGAACAGGCGCTCGAAGGTCTGCTCCACCACGCGCTCGCTGCCGGTCTCCTCCGTCAGCTCGGAGTTGGTGGAGTCCGACAAGAGGCACAGCACGCCCTCCTCGCCAGCCTCGCCCCAGCGCTCCAAATCGGTGCGCAGCCCGTCGATGGGGTCCGGGTCCAGCTTGAAGTCGCCGGTGTGGATGAAGGTGCCTTCGGGCGTGCGGATGATGAAGCCCACCGCGTCCGGCACGGTGTGCGTGACGCGGCTGGCCTCCACCTTGAACATGGTGCCGACGTTGAACGGCTCGCGCGGCTCGATTTCGCGCAGGTCCGCCTCCACGCCCAGCTCGTCCAGCCGGTGGCGCGCCATGGCCAGCGTGAAGCGCGTGCCGTACACGGGCACCTTCACCTCGCCCAGCAGGTAGGGCAGCGCGCCCAGGTGGTCCTCGTGGCCGTGCGTGAGCACCACGCCCTTGAGGCAGGCGGCGTTCTGCTTCAGGTGGGTGAAGTCCGGGATGATGATGTCGACGCCGGGCATCCCCTCGGAGGGGAACATCAGGCCCGCGTCGATGAGCAGCATCTCCCCGTTGCAGGCGATGACCAGGGAGTTGAGGCCGATTTCTCCCAGGCCGCCCAGGGGAATGACTTGAAGCATCTGGGGGAGTCTAAGGACTCACCCCGCCTCGCGCGGTGGAAAGTTTCGCCGTGACATCCATGAAGGGGCCGCGGACCCCGGCGATGAACCTGGACGGCGGGCGGCCTAGGAGAGACGGATGGGCAGGCCGCAGCCGCAGGGCGACGCGGGCCGGGCGGTGGCGCCGGTGCCGAAGAGGTCCGGGTAGCGCAGCCAGGGCTTCTGGGCGACGCCGCTCCAGGGCTCCAGCTTCGAGTGAGGCGTCCAGGGCCTGAGCGGCAGCCTCAGGAACGGCCGAGGGGGCTGCCCGGAGAGTCGGATGGGGAGCCCCGCGCCCTCCAGCCTGTGCCCGTCGAACCTGTCCCGGCGAGGGGTCGAGGGTGCTCCCGTCTTCGGTGACGCGGGCCGGGGCGCCGGGGGAGTGGGCTTCGAGGTGGCCGGGCGTGGACCCATCCTGGCGGCGGACTTCGATGGCTTGTCGATGCTCATGACGCAATCCCCCATCGCGTGCGGTGCCTTCAGTGAAAAGGCTTGCATGGGGAGTATCGGGCGAGGCCGGCGCGAAGGTGCTTGGGATGGTTTTCGAGGGTTGGCTTTTCAGGGACGTGACACGGGGCCGGTGCTCATCCAGTCCCGGACGCGGCGGGCCTCGGCGGTCCAGAGGTCCGGCGTGGCCTCGTAGAAGCCCAGGGCCTGCTGCGCGAGCGAGCGCGCGCGGGAGGACTCGGCGGTGCCGAGGGCGCGGGCGAGTGCGAAGCGGGTGGCGGCCAGGTCCTCTCCGAGGCCCGGCGTGGTGGCCCGCAGGGAGAGGGCGCGCTCCAGCGTGGCCCGGGCCTCGCGGGTGCGTCCCAGCGCGAGCTGCGCGAGGCCGAGCGTGGTCAGCGGCGCGGCCTGGTCGGGGTGGTCCTTCTGGAAGGCCTCGTAGGCGCTCACGCTGCTGCGGGCCAGCTCCACTGCGTCGCGCGTGCGTCCCTCGCTCAACGCGAGCTGGGCCAGGAGCGCCCAGTCGGACGCGGTCTCCGGATGCGTGGCGCCGTGGGTCTTCAGGTCCAGCGCGAGGGCACGCTCCCGCAGCGGACGTGCCTCCGTGAAGCGACCGAGCGATTCCAATGCGGTGGCGAGATTGTTGAGGGGATAGCTGAGCGTCGCGCTGTCGGGGCCCATGGCGCGCTCCTCCAGGGTGATGGCCTGGCGCAGGTAGGGCAGGGCCTCGTCGAAGCGGCGGCGGAGCGTCAGGTGATAGCCGACGGCGTTGGCGGCCAGGGCCGTCTGGGGGTGGTCGGGCCCCATCACCACCTTCGTGAGGTCGAGCACGCGGTGGAGCAGCTTCGAGGTGCGCTCCGTCTCATCGGTGCGGGAGAGGGCGGAGGCTTGATTGCGCAGGGACTCGAGCGTGAGCAGGTGCTCGGGGCCGTGCGCCTGTTCGCGCAGGGCCGCCGAGCGACCGAAGGCCTCCGCGGCCTCGGCGTACTGGCCGCGGAAGAACGCGTTGCGCGCGAGGCTCGTGTGGAGCAGGGCCTCCAGCTCCGGGGCGCCCCCCGCGCGCTCGATGCTGGCGCGGGCCTGCGCGACGCCCCACTCCTCGAGCTCGGGGGAGCGCGAGAGGGTGGTGACCCAGCGGGCGGCGGCGCGCGCGGCGACCTCGTCATGGCGCGTGGCCTGGGCGAGGAGCAGGGCCTCTCGCAGCGCCTTCTGCGCGCGCGCTTCGTCTCCGAGCACCAGGCCCAGGCGTCCCTCCAGCTCCAGCGCCTCCGCGAGCACGGGGCGGTAGCCGAGCGCGCGGGCCTGGACGAGCAGCGCCTGGAGCTCCGTGTGGGCCTGCTCGTAGCGGCCCGCGTCCACCAGGGCGGTGGTGCGGTCCAGTCCGGCGCGGAGGCGCTCCACGCGCTGGCGTTGCTCGCTCGACTCGGGGAGGCCCAGGCGCAGGGCGTCCACGTTCGCGCAGTCGTCGACGGAGGGCAGCCGCTGGGCGGCGTCCAGCGCGGTGGCGAAGGAGGCTTCGTCCGTCTGCGCGAGCACGCCCACCACGGCGTCGAGCGTCGAGCGGCGCCGCTCCAGGCACGCCATGCGCAGCGACAGCACCGCGTCGGATTGGTGGCCATGCACACGGGTGGCCTCGCAGGCCTCCAGGTGCATGCGCGTCCAGTCCTGGGCGAAGGTGTCCAGGCTCTGCGTCACGCGCGACAGCAGCTCGGGGGCCTGGGGCTTGTGGGTGGCGGAGAACGCCTTGCTCACGGCGTCCCTGCGCGAGGCGTCCCAGATGCCCGTCAGCCGCGCCCCTGCCTCCAGACAAGGCGCGTGACGGCGATTGCCCATCCACCACGCGACGCCGATGGCGCCGTAGAGCACGAGCACGCCGGCGGCCATGATGCCCCGGCGTCGCCAGATGACGGACGGGTCCTTGCTCAGCTCTGTGAGCAGGGCCTCCATGGAGGGGTAGCGGGCGTCGGGGGTGGGCGCGAGTCCCCGGCTGATGGCGCGCAGCAACCACGCGGGGACGCGGCTGCCTCGCGGAGGTGGGCGCACGTTGCCGGCGAGCGACTCGCGCAGGTAGACGCTGGCGGCCTTGCCCTCGAAGGGGAGCTGTCCGTAGAGGGCCTCGTAGAGCGAGGCGCAGAAGCTGAACTGGTCTCCGCGCGCGTCGGTGCGTCCGTCCTCGTGTTGCTCGGGCGGCATGTACGCGGGGGTGCCCATGACGAGGCCCGCCTCGGTGAGCGGGGACTCCAGGAGGTCTTCGCGCCTCAGGGCGAGCTGGGAGGGCGCGGTGGGGCGGCCTTCCTCGGCGGCGTCCTGGTCCGCGCTGTTGCGCGCCAGTCCGAAGTCGGTCACCTGGGCGCGGCCGTCGCGGCTGACGAGCACGTTGGCGGGCTTGAAGTCACGGTGGACGAGGCCCGCGGCGTGCGCGGCGGCGAGCCCCTTGCCGGCCTGGCGGAAGAGGTCGAGGACGTCGCGCCAGGAGTGGTCCGTGGCGCGCAGCCAGTGGCGCAGGGACACGCCGTCGACCAGCTCCATGGCGATGAAGACGCGGCCGGCGAAGGTGCCCGCGTCGTAGACGGAGACGACGTTGGGGTGGGAGAGGCGGGCCATGGCCTGGGCCTCTCGCAGCAGGCGCGTCGCGCCGTCGGCGCGGACCACGGTGTTGGCGCTCGGGTGGAGCAGCTTGATGGCGACGCGGCGGTGCAGCTCCGGGTCGTAGGCGTTGTAGACGACGCCCATGCCGCCCGAGCCCAGCTTGTCGAGGATGTGATAGCGGCCGACGAGCGTCCGCGAGGGAGCCTCGATGGATGGCGGCTCCGACGATGGGCGAGGCACACGCTGGCTGTAGCCAGGTGGCGGCGCGACC
>NZ_SRLW01000144.1:0-25082 GCF_006518215.1 Myxococcus sp. AB025B | reverse complement strand
GCTGTGTCCGGAGGCCCCGCCCCACGCCATCGCCGCGGTGGACAAGGCCCTGGCCAAGCGCGCCCAGGACCGCTTCCAGGACGTCGCGTCCTTCGTGGAGGCGCTCACCGGCAGCCCGCTGCACACGCTCTCCTCCGCCACCGGCTCCCATGCCGCGCTGCCGCGTCCCTCGGGCACACCCTCCGGCGTCGCGCTGCCCTCCGAGGGGCCGCCGTCGCTGTCCAACACCCTGCCGCCGGGCAGCCTCCAGAAGGGCGCCGACACCGGCCGCCTCGCCTTCGACGACACCCTGGCCCCGGGCTCCTCGGGGAACCAGGGCGTGGTGCAGCCCGTGCGCGGCTTCGCGTCCGGCGGCACCGGCCAGATGGGCGTCGCCCAGGCGCAGGCGGGCTTCGCCAGCGGTGGCACCGGACAGATGGGCGTCGCCCAGGCGCAGGCTCCCGCTGGAGGCTTCGCCGCGGGCGGCACCGGGCAGATGGGCGTCGCCCAGGCACAGGCCGCCACGCCCAAGGTCCCGCTGATGGACCCGCCGGGCCTGGACCCCACGCTCATCTCCCAGCAGGCGCCGTCGCTCCCTCCGCCCGTCGCGGGGCAGAGCCTGGTCGCCCCCGCGCCGGTGGCCCCCGCCGTGGCCCCGAGCACCGCGAGCCAGCCCGCCAAGAGCCGCGCCCCCGTGGCGGCCATCGCCGTGGCGGCGCTCGTCGTCGTCATCGCGGGTGGCTGGTGGGTGACCCGCCCCAAGGACGGCCCGCAGCCCACGCCGCCCATCATCACGGGCACGCAGGGCACCACGCCGACGGCGAACACCGGCGCGCAGGGCATCACCGCGACGCCCCCGAACACGGGTACGAATCCCGGGCCGACGGGCACCACCCCGACGCCTCCGCCCAACACCGTAGCCCAGGGCACCGACACGCCCACGGGGACGACTCCCGTGCCGACGGGCACCACCCCGACGCCGGTGGACCCGCCTCCGGACGACCCCACGGGGGTGGCGACGAAGAACCCGCCCCCCTCCACACGTCCTTCCACCCGACCCGAGACTCCCGAAAAGCTGTCGGACGAGCTTCGCCAGCTTTTGGCGGACGCGGAGCGTGCTTTAAACGGGGGAGACACCGCGGAGGCCATCCGTCTGGCTCGGAGCAGCCAGCGGCGGGAACCCAAGGTCATCCCACTGGCGTCCTACTCGCTGCTCACCCGGGCCTTCTGCCGTCAGGGAGACCTCAGCAACGCCAAGGCCCAGTGGCCGAAGGTCTCCCGGGCGGAGCAGGCCCGGGTCCGGAAGTTCTGCAAGCAGCACGACATCGAGCTCTGACACACGGCGCCGTCCAGGAGACGGCCCCTTGATTCCCGAGGTGAATTTCTTGAGAAACCTGGTCGCGGTATTCGTCACCACGCTCGTGCTGGGGTCCACCGCCAGCCTCGCGGCGTCCCCCGTGGAGGCCGGCAAGGTGTTCGTCGGCCCCGAGGGCGAGGAGGTCGCCGTCGTTCCCCTCGCCCCGCGCTCGAACAAGAAGTACCTGCTGCGCGTGCAGGGCACCGGCTCCGAGATTGACGGCAAGGTGCTGCCGTTCGAGCTGAACGACAGCAGCTCCATGAGCAGCGAGCAGCACAGCTACAAGACCCAGTGGCGCGGCCGTGGCTACACGGTGCTGTACATGCGCAACTCCAAGTACGAGCTCTACGTCCCGGGCCGCTCCAAGGAGATTCGCGTCACCTTCGACGAGAAGCGCAGCAAGGCGCTCGACGCCGAGGACGTCTATGACCTGCACCAGAAGCAGAAGAAGGACGGCACCGTCGCGAAGCTGATGGCGTTCGACCGCAAGGGGGAGATCGCCAAGCAGGAGAAGGACTACGTCACCCACGTGCAGGACGCGAACACCGCGTGCGGCACGTCGCTCTCCGCCGCCATCGACTGGACGTCCATCAACGACGAGCAGCTCAAGGAGCTGAGCATCAGCAGCTACTGTGAGGCGCCGCTCGCGTCGCTCAAGCAGCTGTGCACCGTCTCCAACGTCGCGAAGCAGACCGTCAAGGAGAAGCTCAAGCAGGTCAGCTGCCGCTTCGGCGATGCCCTGGAGCCGAAGGTGGAGGGCGACAAGCTCATCTGGACCACCTCCCGCGACGCGTCGAATCAGCAGGAATTCGCCACGAAGTTCTTCAAGACGAACCTTTAGTCCATGAGATTTGAGATGAACTTCCAGCGTATCGCCGCCGTGGCGGTGTCCTTCGCCTGTAGCGCGTCCCTGGCCTCCGAGAGCATCCAGCCCCCCTGGGGCAAGGAGGAGAACCTGGGCCAGAAGATGGTCATGGAGTCCACCGCCGTCTGCACCGACGGCAAGGGCCACTACGTCGTCGTCACCCCCGAGGAGGAGCGCGGCGGAGACCAGCTCTTCTACGGCGACGGCAAGCAGTTCGTGCAGGTCCCGTCCATGCCCTGGACCTCCGGCACCAGCTTCGTGGACCCGCGCTTCTTCAACAAGTCCGCCAACCCGAACTTCCGCGGCCAGGACTGGCGCGTGGTGTCGGAGGTGGAGTTCGACCGCAAGGAGAAGAAGTGCACCATGCGGTGTGGTGAGAAGAACATCCCGCTCACCGTGGTGGAGACGGCCCAGGGCGCGGACATCCTGCGCAAGGCCAGCTACGCCCCCAACCCGCAGGAGTTCGCCCCGTACGCGCTCCTGCGCGACACCAAGGGCAACTACTACTTCGTCGACAAGGGCATCAAGACGCTGGAGCAGAAGAACTACCGCGTCTTCATCGGTCCTCGCGGCGGCCTGAAGGCGCAGAAGATGACCAACGTCATCGCCGACTCCGAGGGCGAGATCTTCTCCACCAAGAAGGGCGACCTCCGCCTGGTGTTGGACAAGGCGAAGAGCTCGGTGTGGATCGAGAACAAGAAGAAGTCGCTCGAGCTGCGCCAGGTGCCCGTCGAGGAGAACCTGCCGCTCATCTACAACGACCTGGGTGTGTACGAGGGCATCCGCCTGGGCACGCCCTGCGACGACCAGTAGTCGTGCCTTCGGGGCCTGGACTCGTTCGGAGCCCAGGCCCCGGCAGCACCTCGGGTCGAGCGGCGGACATCCCGCCATCCCCGAGGAACCGTGGCGCCCCACGTGACGCGTCGTTAGGTTGCCGGCCCCGAACAGGAGGCCGCCCATGCGTCCGGATGAGATTCGATTCCTTCAGCAGTCCATCGAGGCCGCGCGTCGCGCGAGCAGCCGGGGTGACCAGCCGTTCGGAGCGGTGCTGGTGGATGCCCAGGGCCAGGTGCTGCTCGAGGGTGAGAACACCGTGGTGACGCAGCGCGACTGCACGGGGCACGCGGAGTCGAACCTGATGCGGGACGCGACGAAGCGCTTCACGCCGGAGGTGCTCGCGGGCTGCACGATGTACGCGAGCACGGAGCCATGCGCGATGTGCGCGGGCGCCATCTTCTGGGGCGGCGTGCGGCGGGTGGTGTTCTCGCTGTCGTCGGCGGAGTTCGCGCAGCTGGTGGGCACGGCCCGGGGAGGGCTGGCCATGTCGTGCCGCGAGGTGTTCGAGCGCGGCAGCAGCCCCACGCAGGTGGAGGGTCCCATCCCCCTGCAGGAGGCTCGCGACGTGCACACGGCCTTCTGGCGCTGAGCGGGGGGCGCTTGCGTGGCTCGTGGGGTTTGCGCGAGCCTCACGCCACCCTCGTGATACTGCCCCGCTACTTCGTTCCCCATGCCACCACGCCGCCGGTGCCAGTCCTGTCGGACGCGGCCTCGGTGGTCCACGTGGTGGACACGTTCCTGTTGGACTTCCACCACATGGCGCGGTCGGAGTGGGTCGTCGGACTCGACGCGTTGGGGGCGGTGCACTTCATCCCCGCGAGCGAGCGGAGCCGGCTGCCCGCCTCGGCGCTCGCGCAGCTCGCGCACCATGAGGTCGCCACCGGTCGCACGCCCCACAGCATCGCGGCGTCGACGGTGTACTTCTTCGAGGTGGAGCTCGTCGAACACCCCGCCGACGCGGAGGGGTTCAACGACCCGGTGTACCTGTATGGACACCTGTCCGGTCCCTGGCCGAACACGTCGCCCAAGCGCGTGCCGGGGCAGCTCACCGTGACGCGCGGGGATGTGCTCGCAGGGCTGACGCGGCAGGCCCCGTACGCCTTCGAGTACGCGCAGACGCCGGAGAGCCCCGCAGCGCCGCGTGGCTATCACGCGCTGTTGCCGGGAGACCGTCCTGAGGAGCTCGAGGAGGGCGGCGGAGCGGTGCTCGCGTGGCCCGTGGTGCCGCCGGAGCTGCAGGTGGGCAACGCCTCCAACGGGCCGATGGTGGCGCGCATCCTCCATGACGTGCTCACGCAGCTGAAGGAGGACGCGGAGGCGAACGGAGGGCCCGCGGCGCTGGCGAAGCTGGAGCTGCCGGTGCCGAGTCGGGCCATGGCCGTCGCGGAGCTGGAGCTGCGCGGCTTCGAGGTGAAGGGCGACGTGGCGGTGCTGCGCCGTCAGCACCCGGGAGTGCTCACGCGCATGGCCGAGTGGCTGCGCGCGGAGAAGGTGCGGATTCCTCCCGAGGCGGGCGCGCCCGAGTTCCTGGAGCTGGCGAGCCAGGCGCTGGCGGTGCTTCCCGGCTGGCCCACGAAGACGGAGCGAGTGCTGCGCTCACAGGTCGGCGCGGGGGACCGGCTGCCCCCGGTCTCCGCGCCGGTGCCGGTGGCTCCGGTGCCCGCACGTCCCCTGCCCCCTCGGGCTCCGTCGCCGCCCGCGCGCCCGGATGAGTGGATGCGGGACTTCCTGTCCGCGCATGCCGCGCAGAAGCCCCAGGCGGCGAAGCCTCGGCTGACGAGGACCCGGCCCGTGGCGCCGCCGCCCGCGCGGGCTGGGACGCCTGCCTGGATGGAGGACTTCGGAGCTGCTTCGGCGCCGTCCGCCGCGCAAGGTTTGCGTGAGCCGGGCGAGCCCTCCGCGACGGCGAAGAAGCCCGACTGGATGACCGACTTCGAGGACTGAGCCCCCGCTTGCGCTGGACCTTCCGGCCCTTTGGAAGGTGATAGCGTTCGGCGCATCCAGCAGGGGGAACGATGGGTCACGAGAAGCCGGTCGAGCCGTTTTCGGATCTCCACGTCGAAGAGGGGAAGGTCCGCGCGGTGTTGCTGCATGACCCGACGGTGGAGGGTCTGGACGTCGCCATCTACATGGACGCGTCCGGCAGCATGGAGGAGGAGTACAAGTACGAGCGCCCCAGGCGCTCCTTCCTGGAGTGGCTGCAAGACGCGCCGCTGAAGGACCCGGCCAACCAGGTGGAGCCGCAGGTCCGGTGGATGCTGGAGTACCTGGCCACGAAGGACCGCAACGGCCTCTTGCGCGTCGCGTACTGGGCGGCGGGCGCGTCGGGCAAGGACGTGGAGGTGGTGGGCGAGATCAAGGGCGTGGACGTCCAGCAGTACCGGTTCCCGGGCGCGAAGAAGCCCGGTGGGCACACCTTCATGACGCCGGCGCTGAAGGACTACGTGCGCTATTTGCGCGAGCAGGTGCAGCACGGGGCGCGGCGCGGCTGTGCGGTCATCGTCACGGACGGCAAGCTGCATGACGCGGAGGAAGTGGAGCGCTTCTCCGCGCAGGTGGCGAAGGACATCGTCGCGGGGCGACTGCCCCGGATGAACTTCGTGCTGGTGGGCGTGGGGGACGGCGTGGACGAGGAGCAGCTCGAGCGGATTGCCCATCTGGAGTACCCGGGCGTGGGGCACCTGTGGTGCCACCGCATCGCCGAGGAGATTGGCCAGGTCGCCGAGCTGGTCGCGGTGCTGGTGGACGAGAACATGACGGTGGCCGCGGGCGGCACGGTGTACGACGACCAGGGCCGGGTGCTGAAGACGTACGAGGGCCGGCTGCCGGCGGTGCTGGAGTTCGACGTGCCGGAGGGCGCGGAGAGCTTCACGCTGGAGGTGAATGGCCAGCGCTTCACGCAGCCGTTGCCGGACGAGGACCACCACGAGGACGAGGACCACCACTGATGGCCGGGCACGAGGTGGTGGTGCGTCCGTTCTCGGACGTGCATCGGATGGGGAACAAGGTGGTGGCCACGCTGCTGCATGACCCGACGGTGGAGGGGCTGGACGTCGCCCTCTACATGGATGGCTCGGCCAGCATGGAGGACGAGTACGGTCCTCGGGGTGTGCTGGCGAAGCTGGCGCCGGTGAAGAACCTGGTCGAGCCGCAGATGCGGTGGATGCTGGAGTACCTGGCGAGCAAGGACCGGGACGGGCAGGTGCGCGTGGCGTACTGGGCCACGGGGGACGGCAGCCAGTTGGAGGAGGTGGGGCTGTTGTCGGCGGTGCAGGCGAAGGACTTCCGCTTCCCGGGGCCGCGCGCCTACGGCAAGGCGACGGTGATGCTGCCGGTGCTGCGGGACTTCGTCGCGCACATGAAGCAGCAGGTGGCGAAGGGGGCGCGGCGGGGGCTGGCGGTCATCATCACGGACTCGCAGCTCTCGGACGGGGACGACGTGCGGGCGTATGCGACGCAGGTGGCGAAGGAAATTGCCGCGGGTCGCCTGCCGAGGATGAGCTTCGTCTTCGTGGGAGTGGGCGACCAGGTGGACGAGGAGCAGATGGAGGAGATCTCCCACGAGACGTACCCGGGCGTGGGCCATCTGTGGTGTCACCGCATCGCGGACCGCATGGAGGAGATGGCGGAGCTGGTGGCGGTGCTGGTGGACGAGACGATGACGGTGGCCGCGGGCGGCACGGTGTACGACGAGCAGGGCCGCACGCTGAAGTCGTACGAGGGACGGCTGCCGGCGGTGCTCGAGTTCGAGGTGCCAGCGGAGTGCAAGGCGTTCACCCTGGAGGTCGCGGGGCAGCGCTTCACGCAGCCGATTCCGGAGGAGCACGGGGACGAGGAGCACCACGAAGACGAGGCGCCCGAGCCGGTACGCGCGCCCGAGCCGGCTCCCCGGCGCAAGCACGGTGGTCATCGTCACTAGGGTTTCGAGTTTCAGGTTTCAGGTTTCACGGTTCAGGAAGAACACGCCATGTCCGAGCAGAAGAAGAGCGGTGAGCCACGCGAGCACGTCCACGGTCCGGGCTGCGAGCACGACGCCGGACATGGCGACGCACCGTCCCGCGCGGTGGGCAAGCCCGCCGCGAAGCCCGTGTTCAAGTCGCTGAAGCTCGTGGGGACGAAGGACCCGGGCAAGCACGTCCACGGGCCCGGGTGTGCGCATGACCACGCTCCCACCCATGAGCATGGTCCTGGATGCACGCATGACCACGGGCACGCACAAGAAGGACATGCACACGAGAGTGCACACGCCCCTGTCCATGAGCACGGCACTGGTGGCGCGCATGACCATGGCTCCGCGCAAGGCGGGCACGAGCATGGAGCAGGTTGCACGCATGACCACGGCCACCAGCAGGGAGCGAGCAGCCAGCACAGCGACGGCCCTGCGCACACGCACGGGGACAAGCATCAACACGGCCCGGGCTGCGACCACGCGCACGGCGGGGACGGCCACGCGCATGGCGGCAGCCACGCGCATTCAGACGGCGCCGCGTGCGACCACGACCACGGTGACGGGCATCATCACCACCACCCGAAGCCGAAGAAGATCCGCCCGCCGGGCTATCGCGCGGCGGAGGGTGGTGGCGTCGCGCTCCAGCTCGACCTGGAGGGAGCGCTGCCGGGAGAGACGAACGACCACGGCCGCTTCCAGAAGTTGGAGGAGGCGCTGGAGGCCCACCACGGCGTCCTCGACGTGCACATCCGTCGCGACCAGGGCTACGCGGAGGTCTGCCTCCACTACAACCCGAAGCTGGTGAACTCAGCGGCGCTGCTCGCGACGGCGCAGCGCACGAGCGCGCAGGTGGCGCGGCGGTACAAGGACCACACATGGTTTGTGAGAGGGATGAGCTCGGCGGACTCGGCCACGGCCATCGAGCACGGGCTCACCAAGGTGAAGGGTGTGCTGTCCGCGAACGTGGCGTACGCGAGTGAGCGGCTCGTCGTCGAGTACGACAGCGAAGAGGTCTCGCTGAGGGACATCGAGTCCCGCGCGAAGTCACTGGGATACACGCTGGAGGTCCCGAGTCACGGGCACGCGTGCTCACACCACGCGCACGGAGGTGGACTGGCGCCACTCCTGGAGATGCCGCTGGTGGTGGCCTCGGGAGTGCTGCTGGTCGCGGGCTGGTTGCTCGGGCGCTTCGCCCCTGTGCACGAGGTGGTGCCGACGGTGCTGTGGGCACTGTCCATCCTGAGTGGCGGGTTCTTCGCCATCAAAGGCTCGGTGAAGTCGCTGCTCCAACTGCGCATCGACATCGAGACGATGATGGTGGTGGCGGCGCTGGGAGCTGCGGTGTTGGGCTCCTGGTTCGAGGGAGCGTTCCTGCTCTTCCTCTTCAGCGCGGGCCATGCACTGGAGCACCGGGCGATGGACCGGGCGCGACGCTCCATCGAGTCACTCGGGGCCCTGCGTCCCGAAGTGGCGCGAGTACGCCGAGGCGCGGAGCTGGTCGAGGTCCCCGTGGCGCAGGTGCAGCGAGGAGACCGCGTCGTGGTGCGCCCGGGAGACCGGGTGCCACTGGACGGCATCATTCGGGAAGGAAAGAGCTCACTGGAGCAGGCGGCCATCACAGGCGAGTCGATGCCAGTCGCCAAGGTGCCAGGGGACGAGGTGTTCTCAGGCACGGTGAACTGCGAGGCCTTGCTGGAGGTAGAGGTCACCCGGTTGTCGTCGGAGTCCGTGCTCGCGCGAGTGGTGGACATGGTGGCGGAGGCCGAGGCGCAGAAAGGGCCGAACCAGCGCTTCGCGCAGCGACTGGAGCGCACCGTCGCGCCGCTGGTGATGATTGGCGCGGTGGTGTTCCCGGTGGTGCTGGTGTTGATGGGCACACCGCTGAAGGAAGCCATCCTCCGCGCGGTGTCCCTGCTGGTCGCCGCATCGCCGTGTGCCTTGGCCATCTCGACACCGTCGGCGGTGCTGTCCGCAGTGGCGGCCGCGGCGCGAGGCGGTGTGCTCATCAAGGGAGGCATCTACCTGGAGCTGCTCGGCAAGGTGAACGCCATCGCCTTCGACAAGACGGGCACGCTGACGATGGGCAAACCAAAGCTGCTGAGCACGGCGCCCGTGGCCGGAGTGACGGAGGAAGAACTGCTCGGCACGGCGGCGGCGGTGGAAGCCCTCTCAGCACATCCCCTGGCGCACGCGGTGGTGGAAGCGGCGGCTTCCCGAAACATCAAGCCACCGGCCGGCAGTGACATGGAGGCCATCCACGGCAAGGGATTGCGTGCCCGGATTGGCACTGATTGGGTAGACGTGGGTAGCCTCGCGCTCTTCGCGGGAGACGCCGTGCCGGCCGAAATCCAGACATGGGTGAACCGACTGGAGGAGGCGGGCCAGACGACGATGGTGGTGCGCAAGGCGAGCCGATACCTCGGCGTGCTCGGGGTGGCGGATACGGTGCGCGCCGGAGCACGGCACGTCATCTCCACGCTCAAGCAGCAGGGCATCAATCGCACGGTGATGCTGTCGGGAGACAACGCGAGGGTGGCGAAGTCCATCGCGGAGCAAGTGGGGCTCGACGAGGCGCGGGCGCCACTGATGCCGGCAGACAAGGTGACAGCGGTCCGAGAGATGGGGCGCACGGGCTCCGTGGCGATGGTGGGCGACGGTGTCAACGATGCGCCCGCGCTGGCAGCGGCATCGGTGGGCGTGGCGATGGGCGGAGCAGGCTCCGACGCGGCACTGGAGACGGCGGACGTGGTGCTGATGAGCGACGACCTGTCTCGCCTGCCCTTCGCGCTGAGCCTCGCCCGTCAGGCGACCTCGGTGATGAAGCAGAACCTGGTCATCTCACTGGGTATCAGCGCGGTGCTCATCGTCGCCTCGATCTTCGGACTGACGAGCATCAGCTCCGCGGTGGTCCTGCACGAAGGCAGCACCCTGCTCGTCGTGGCGAACGGCCTCAGGCTGCTCGCCGTTCGCCCCAAGATCCTGGGCTCCACGCCCCTGCCCTCGATGGGAATCGAGCCGGCGCCCCGTTGAAGCGCCGGAGGCAGCATCAGAAGAAATCCAGAGCCTTGCCAAACTTCTCGTCGAAGACCTCAACGGTCACGTGATGCATGACCGCGGGGTCTCCAAGCTCGACACCTCGAGGAATCGTTTCAGGCTGCTCGAGGACACTCGCGTAGAAGTCCCGCCCCTGGGCAACCACCCAGTACGCGATGTCCATCAAGCCATCCTCTGAGACCTCCTGTCCCAGTATCTGGTCGAACGGCTCTCCGCGGAGCACAGAGGAGGTCCTGACGAACTCCTCATGGAATCGAGCAACATCCGATTTACCCATCTCCCAGAGAATCTCTCGCAACGCGCTCGCCTGACCATTGGCGCGCCGGAGGATGTCCCAGAACCACGCAGAACCCCCATCCTCGCCAGTCAACAAAACAGCCATATTCAGTACCTCCAAAACATTCAGGCCAACGCTATCCCGTTTCCCCAAGCGGAATCGGAGCCCCCCCCGGCATAATGAACCCGGCCAACTCCTTTACGCACACCCAAGGCAACGATTGGCCCAACAAAGGTCGACGAACCATCCGTCGAGGACAGTTGAGCTTGCGGTGCGACGAGCGCGGAGATGTTCCGGAGTACCACGCGTCCAGGAGTCCTGGGTGGTATGCTCGACGCGGCACAACGCTAGGATGAAGTCGAGCGTCGTCTTGGACTCGGGCGCAGTGGAAAGCGCGTCGAAGAATTTGCGGCACACGTGCGCCCAACACTCCACTCGCACGTGCCCTCTGGCGCCGTCGCATCCTGAAGAGAACCGGCGTGCCCGCCTCTGCCCAGCACGCCGGCCCTCGGCCGGATACCATCAAGAAGCGCACTGGAATTATATCCAGAGCGCCAGACCTCCCGAGTCACACTTCACGAGCAGACAAGACCCGATCGAAAAGCGAATGAGCATATCGAACCACTTCATTCAAGTCCGAGAAAGCCACCTCATCCTGCCCCAATCCATGACTCCCACTGAGAATCATCCAGCGGCCATCGAGATGGCGCAGCACAAAAGACTCTCTCCACCCACGCACCCCATCACCTCTCTCAAAGCGAAGATCCTGCCTACTCACAAAAACAGCCGTCTCGTAGTCAAAAGGAGTAGGCCGCGCATGCAAACCCCGCTCAGTCAAAACCTGCACCACTTCATCCAAATCCATAAACACCTCCAATCCCATAAAAAGCAAAGACCTCGCGACTCCCTCCAATACACTCAATCTACTTCAAGTCCCATGGCGGACAAGTCGACCTTCTTGCCTCTAAGGTAGAAGCTCGACTTATCTTGGAAATACGTCGCGGCCTGATAAAACTCCCAATTGGTAATATTCTTCGATCCAATACCATCCCGGCCTGCCGCATAAACATCCCGGAGCGTTGTCCTCCCGAGCATCATGCCATCGAGATTGAAGTGAATCTCCTTCGAGTCCTTCATGAGGTTCCCCAACCGGACGCCCAGTTCCGTAAAATTATCAGGATCCTCTGGATAAAAATCCCAATACGTTTTCCCCTTTACGTGCTTCGCAAAACGCTGAACCAACCCATCGCGAAGGTGGTCCGGATGCTGCCCCAATCCCAGCGCAAGCCGATACCCCTCTCCTGTCTTGGAGGATGTTTTTAGAGCAGCGACTTTTCCGGCAGTGGCTCCACTTATGGCCAACACCCCCTCTATAGCTTTGCCCTTCAGATACCCTTCTCCAGCATTCAATGCGAGGCGGGTCTCGACCTCCGCCGCCTCCCCCATTGCGCTCGCGAACCTATCTCCAATGCGAGAGGCCTGCTTTGAGGCAATGGCGTCAGTAACAGCAAACTTGGCAGTCTCACCGGCGCTCTGCTTGAAGGATTCAACGACCTCTTCCACTTGGTTTCCAGCAGACCTTAGCTTTCGGACGACTGGTAGCCCAGACAGGTATTCACTCGTCCGCCCTCCAGCAACGCCAAGAGCGCGTCTCACCTGCTCAACACGCCACTCCGTCGCGCTCGTATTGCAGGCCAGATAACCGCAGACAGTCGACTCCAGTTGCCCGCGATCCTGCATGAGCCCCTGCAGTTTCGACGCAGCTGACTCACCCCTGTACTGATAAGCACTCTCATGAAGAACGCCAGCGAGCTGTTCGTCGCTGAGTTGAGCAAGTTCGGCACTATAGAACTGTCCCTGAGATTGCTTTCCGAAGTCCGTCAGCTCGACTGCCTCATATCCATTCAGATCGACATAACCCAGAGGATTTGCGCGAGCGTACACGTTTCGATGCAGACTTGGAGCATCGCTCACATCACCCTCAAAGTTATCTCGACTGATGAACCTCCCCACCTTGCCGTTGTAGTACCGGGCCCGCGCATAGGTAAGCCCCGTCTCCACGTCGTACTGATGCCCCGTGAAGCCAAGCTTGAACTCACCGGCAATGGGCGTCGAGTCTGCTCGGTAATTGCCCCATGCGTCGTACCGTCGGACTGCGGTAACAAAGCCCCCCGGCCTGGCAGAGACGCCATCTGTCACGCTGCCCAGAACATCTGAGAGCAAGAAGGTCGGGATCCCATTCGAAGTATCACTGTCTTTGACCGCCAGCGGCCCCTTTGCATAGTGATAACGGCGCTGCGGCACCCACGGGCTCTGGCTCCCATCGACCTCCTGCAAAACGAACCCGTCATCCAGGACGTATGAGACATTCTCGGAAGCCGTCTTCCGCCTGATGCGCTGAAGGTCGCTGTCGTAGTCGTACCGTCCGAGTTCCACCCCATTGTCGAACACCGCCGTCAACGTGTTCCGGACGTCCCACGCGAAGGTGCGCTCATTGTCCGGAATCTGCCCCTCAGCGGGACGCGTTGTCATTTTCGCCAGGTTGCCCGCCAGGTCGTACTCGTGCAGGACATCCAGCGCGGAGTTCTTCAAGTCCACGGACCAGCGTGGCCAGTCGACCCGATTGAACGTTGTGGCTACATTCCGAGTCAGCACCGATTCCGGCACCGACTCGAATGCATCGGGCCCAAGTCCGAGGCTCACCACTGCCGACGTCGGAGCCTCGCGCTCGCCCGTGCGGTTTCCCACGAAATCCAACTGATAGAGCGTGGTCTTCCCGTCTGGCCCTGCAACCCCCGTGAGGCGGTTCAAGACGTCATAGCCATAGGACGTCAACTCAACAGGACCGCTCGTGTTCGTTTGAAGCGACCGGCGCGACTCGGCCTGTGTAATGCGGTTCCCATTCGCGTCATACGTATACGCATAGTGACTGATCGTTCCCGACGAGCAGTCCCCGCTACCAAAGCCACGCACCACCGACATCTGGGTGAGCCGCCCAGCCACGTCATAGCAGCGGTGTTCGGTCACACCACTGGACCATTCAGTCCTCTTCAACAAGGAGTCGGGCCAGTAGTAGTAGTACACACCTCCGCTCGAAGGGAGCCCCGCGCTCGTCAACCGCCCCAGAGCGTCGTACTCGTACACCGTAGCGACTCCATCCGGGTCCACCACACGTGTGCGGTGCCCCATGGCGTCGTACTCATACGCAACCTGCTTCCCGTCGAACTGGCGCAGCCGTGTCTTGACCCGGTCAAGCGCATCGAACGTAAACGTCGTCACTTCACTGACGTCACCATTCGACGTCTTCTTGAGCTGATTCACCTGCGTCGTATTGCCCTCGCCGTCGTACAGGAAGCTCTCGGCCTCCAACGAGGGTAGTTCTCGAGGCAACGTATGCTGCGAGTAGGCCTTTTCTGTCAGCCGATTCAGCAACCCATGCGTGTAGACTGTCCGCTGCCCCTTAGGGTCAACCGTTGACGCCAGGTTCCCGTTCGCATCGTACGTGTACCGCCAGGTGAGGGTTCCCACATTGCTGAAGGGCGCGGCTCCGGCCTCGAACAGAGGAATGACGTTCTGGCGCCCACCCGTGATGGGCCTGTGGAGGTCGAGATGCTGATGCTCTGCCGTACGGAGATTCCGCGCATCATACTCGTAGGTCGTGAGATGCCCGTTGGCATCTTGCTTCGCTATGAGATTTCGCGCGGGATCATACATGAAAATATGGACAAGCGAGTTCTCGTCGTAGACCGTCAGCCTCTTTCCGAACTCGTCGCTCGAGAAAAGAGCAGACGGCACGCTCGATCGGCATTCCTCGAACAGCGAGTCAATACTCATGCCTGCTGCGCCACCATGAGGCAGCGTGGGCTGAGCATTAGGCTTCACCTCGCATTCCAGGTTGCCCATCCCATCGAAGGTACGGATGGTGACTTCGTTGAGCGCATTCTCCTCACGAACCCGACGACCCAGGTCATCGTAGGAGTAACGCATATCGAAGGCGAACCCGATCACACGGGGGCCCTTCTTCTCAATCAACTGCCCAGCAGCGTCATACTGGAATGTCGACGTCGCCGAATCCGCAGTCCCCGCGCCTGTCGTCTCAGCGAGCACACGCCCCGCGCCGTCATGGAGGCGCTCCGTCGCGTATCCGTTCGCATCCACGGAGCGCACGACATTGCTCCCCGCGTCATAGTTCCAGGACTCCTCGGCAACCGCGTCCCCTTGCCCTCGGACCACGCGAACCTTGCGACCAAGGCCATCGGAATGACTCACCGTGGGCACGTTCCGACGATTCACATACGTCTGCTTGCGCTCCGCGTCGCTGTAGCTCCAGGACTGGCTGTAGGCCGCGGACTGTCCGACGGACTCGTGATCGGTTTGGCTCACCAATCGCCCCACAGCATCGTACGAGAACCGCGTCACCTGCCCCTTCGCGTCCTTCTCCTGTCGCTTGTAGAGCGCGTCGAAGCGCGTCTCCCAGGCGTACCCTCCCGCGTCGATTCGGCGAACCTCTCGCTTGAGTCCATCCCGGTGAAGCACGGTCAGATTGTTCCGCGCATCCAACACCTCCTCTTGGACAAGACCGTCGAGCCCTGGGACATCCTGGTAGGCCCGCTGACTCCAAGTGAGCCAAATGCTCTGTTTGGAGAACTTCTCCTTGATCTCCTCGGTCCGCACACGTCCCAGCGCATCAAAGTTGAAGCGCCGCTCCAGACCGCGCGGGTCCGACGAGCCAATGACGTTTCCTTCGCCGTCGAAGGTCTGGGACTCCGACACATCCATCGGGCGAAGCACCATCGTCCGACGCCCCAGGGCATCATGAACCGTCTCTGTACGGCGCCCGAGCGCGTCGACCTGCGCCGCCACACGCCCGTAGGAGTCGTACTCCACCGTGCTCGTTAGATTGAGCGCGGGCCCAATCCCAGTCACGTCAGGCTGGCGAGACAACGGACCGCCGCTCGCGTCCACCACCGTCTGGATGACTCGGCCCAATCCATCGAAGTACCTGGCCTGAAGGAAGCCTCGAGCATTGCGCGTCCACTCGACATGCGCGCCGTCGTCGTGGACCGTCTGGGTCGTGTAGACGTGCTGGCCCGACTCCTTCGCCACCGTCTCCACCGTCGAGAGCACGCGGCCCAGACCATCATACGTCGCGCTTCGCATGCGGTGCTGGACGCCACCGGCCTCCCACCGCACCTCCGTCACATTGCCCCGCCCGTCATGGCGCCGGCGCTCCACGCGCCCGGCCGCATCCGTCAGGACCGTGGCACGCCCCAACAGGTCGTAGTCGACCGTGCTCGCGTGCCCGTTCCCATCCGCCTGCCGAACCCGCTGGCCCTTCAGGTCATACGCGGACGTCAGCGTATACCGCACCGCCCCCGAGGACTCCGCCGCCCCCGGCACCTCGGGCGTCTTCTCCTCGATGACCCGATAGAGCGAGTCCAGCAGGTACGTCCGGTCATGGCCAGACAGGTCCGACTCCCACACCTTGTTGCCCACGGCGTCGTAAGCGAACCGAGCCACCGTCCGCGTACGCCCCACCTCGTCGGCACTCCCTCGATTGGCGAGAAATCGAGGCGCATCCTCGACCGACACCCTGACCCTCACCGGACGGTCTGCGAAGTCGTACTCCGTGGACGTCTGGACACCTCGTCTGTCCGTCACCGACGTGCGATTTCCCGCCTCGTCGTAGGCGAACCAGGTCTCCAGTGGAGCCGTCAGCCCACCACCGGACTCCCGCGTGACCACCCGTCGACCTGCCGCATCCAGATCGTGCGTCCGGACAAAGTCTTCTCCAATCTCCTCCCGCCAGAGCACGCCCCCCGGAGTGAACGACATCGCGCGAACCGTCCCCGGTCCCTGGGTGTTGAGCTGCTCCTCCCGCACCACGCGGTCAAGCCCATCCCATTCCTGGGTCCGATGGCGCCCCAGTCCGTCCCACTCCGCCAGCAAGCGCCCCCGGGCGTCGTGCGAATACTCCACCGACACCGTGGAGGCGCCATTCACCTGGAGCGTCTTCGACTGCACCTGCCCATAGACGTCGTAGGCGGTTGCGCGCTCCACGTGTCCATCCGCGCCAACCGATTCGACCCAGTCACCCGTGAGCGCGCGTGTCGGACACGACGCGTTCTCGACACCGCAATACTTCCACCGCAACACCACATCCTGAGGAGACTCCGACAGCGAGGACACCGCGTCCGCACACGTCCCCACGGAGGACAGGACCTGGCGCGAAACCCGATTCACATAGCGACGCGTCTCCAGGATTCGCCCCGTGCCGAACGGCAGGAGGTCCTCGGGTGCATCCCCTGTGGAGTCGACGCGAGACACCGTCGCATACCCCTCTGGATCCACATGACAGACGAGCACATTGAAGCTCGCTTCATAGCCCCACTTCTCCACCACTTCGGAGACCACCTGCCCCTGTGCATCCTTCACGCCCGCCGTGGCCGCCACACCGGCAGAAGACGCGAGAGCACTCCCCTCGATACGACGGGCAATCAGGTTGCCCTTCTCGTCATAAGCAAAGCGCGTCACCCGCCCCCGAGCGTCTTGCTCCACTTCTCGCGTCCGATGCTGGCGGTCCCACAGCGAAGCCGTCGTGGCCACCACGCCGTCGGACACCGGCCGCTCCAGCTCCGCGACACCACCCGTGGCAATCATCCGATATCGCGTCGCGGGCACCTCCGGTCGAGGCCCCTTCACCTCGGTGGCGAAGGTGGTGAGCGACTGCCCCAGCACGGTTCGCGACTCGGGCGCGATGCTGTACGTGAACAGGGTCGTGGCCTCCTGCGGCGGCTGCGTTGAGAGCGTCTCCTGCACGGCCCTCACCCGCGTGTCCTTATTCGTCAGGAACAGGTAGTCGCTCTCACCCGCCATCGGGGCGCTGGCATCATGGTAGGTGTAGCGAACCACCTGACCATCCGGCCCCGTGTATTGAGACATCCGCGTCCGCCCCACCTCGGAAACGCCGGTCTCGTAGGCATATGACTCCACCCTGGCCGGCGAGAAAGCCCCACAGCCCTCGTCGTAGCGCGCCACCTCAGTCAGCCGCTGCTGGTCGTCGTATTTGTACTGGACACAGACATTCAACGAGGTCAGCGCCGTGGCGTCCACGCTGGTCGCGTGATGCAACTGCACGCGATGGAGCTGAATGCGGCCCGACTGCCGCTGATGGCTCAACTGGAGCAAGCGGCCACTCGACTCGTCGTAGATGCGAGTCAGCGCCCTGTCCACGGAAGCATCGCCGTAGCGCAACGAGACCTTGTGTCCCGTCGGAGCGACGATGGACGTCAGCCGGTACCTGGCCGGGAACACCGAGGTGTCGAAGTAGCCATGCCGATACTCCACGCCCGTCTTCGAGCGGAAGATGAACTCGCGACCAGCCCCCATCCCCTCGACACGCAAGGTTCCGTGGAAGCCGCGCTGGGGCACACACCCCACGCCCTCCCCCGTGCAGTTGAACGTTTGACCGCTGCCTTCACCTCCCACGACCACGTAGCGGAATCCGCCCCCCACGGGCAGCACGGCGCCCTCGTAGCCGTGAGACCAGCCCGGCCCCAGCAGCCCCTCCTCGGCCACACCCGAGGAGTACGTTCGCGTCCACGCCAGCCCGACACCTCGGCTTGGGGACTCGACATCCGTTGCCTGTCGCACCAGATGCCCATCCACGACACTGACGCCCTTGACGAAGGTATGGGAGACGGGAAGCTTGCCCATGCTCCCCACGAGCGTCGTCAGCGGCACGGCTTTGTGGAGGGGCTCCTGATTCGGATTCTCCGGAGCCAGTGTGACGTCCACGTCCTCGGTCCCCACCGAGCCCGGAGGCACATCCACCCATGCGAAGCCATCGAGCCCCTGGGTCACAGAACCGCTCAGGGGAATCACCTCGGTGATGCCCGAGAAATTCGTGCGCACCCTCGCCGAGGCCAGTTCCGTCCCCATCCGAGAAACCACGAGGCGCCCATCGATGTAGACCTTCACCCCCAGTTTCGCGGGGAAGGCCATGGGGGACTGTGCATCCTCATCGGGAGGCTGACCCGGCGCGGGCTTCTGGGCCGAGACGAAATCCCAGGCGGGCAACATCCATTTCGCCGCCAGCGGAAGGCCCGCGACAATGAGGTCGGAGTCGGGCCGATGGACTTCGACCTCCTCGCTGGACTGCAGAACCTTCACGGGTTGAGCTCCGACGTAGTCCTTCGCGAAGACCTCGAAGCGAACCCGTCCACCTTGAGTTCCGGTCAAGATTGGAAGAATGAACTGAAAATTGCTCGCCTCGGGCAGCACGATGTCGTTGTCGGCATCTCGCTCATAACTCCCGACAGCCAACACAGCGTCTCCAGCAGCATGAGGCTGCACCGAAACTCGGACATAGACTCGGTCGGAGGTGCGATTCACTACCAACGCCCCCAAACCCGAGTCCGAGGTCAGCGACAGTCCCCCCGTCGGAACAATCTGGCCGCCAGGAAGGACGCGACGCGATGCGAGCGAGGGAGTCGTGGACGAGTTGACGCCATAGAGCGGACGGTTGCAGCACACCTGCTCAACCTGATTGTTGGCACGACGCTCGTAGACGAACCCATACGAGATGACCCGCTGCCAACCCTCAGGCAGCAGGTAGCGCTGACGAAAGACCACCGTCTTGTCGTCATCCAATGGATCCGAACCGACCTGACTGGGCGGCACGTCAACCGATGCCACCTGGACACTGCCCAGTTCGTCCAAGGTCTGGATGCGAACCATGACACCGAGCAGGTCGGGCTCATTGCCGGTCACAGGGACCCAGTCAGGAGTATTCAAGGGCCTCCGCAGGATCTGACTGACCATCTTCAGAGGAGAAGTCGTTTCGTAGGCTCCGTTGAAGTGGTGGTTGCTCGTGACCCGGTATGTATACGTCGCAGTGCTATTGACGTTGATCGAGATGGTCTTGCTGAGGGTGCCCACGGCCGCGGTGACGTAGTAGATCCCCCGGGTGGGCCCTGGGATGTAGCCGGGCCCCGCCAAACCATCGATGTCTGCCCAGTCATCCATCGCCATGAGCTGTAGCGGGCTGGTGGTATCCAGCATCTGGGGGCTCATCACCCCCTGAAACCGGAAGAAGCGCCCCGTCGTCATCGATTGGGTCCAGGACACCTTCTGATTCGTGCAGGGATTTCCGTAGCGATCGAGGATGCGCGCGAAGAGCGGCGTCCAAAGCTGAATCGCGGTTTCATGCAGGTCATTGAGGTTCGCCAGGCGATCGATGACCGCCGGAACGTCGGGCCGACCGACATGACCGAAGGGGGTTGACAGAGCGAAGGTCTCGGTGCCGTTCGTGGTCTCCGCCGTCACCAGGGTGTACCCAAGCCGCTGCATGTGGGGCGTACCCTGTCGACGAATGTGGTACCGGGCGATGTTCGTATCCGGGAGGACCCGGACCGATGCCAGGCCGTTCTCATCGGTGAGGACCGTGAGTTGCGTGGCAGGGGTCGTTCCCCCCGACACCGAGAGGAACCCTGGCACCGAAGGAGCGCCCCCCTTGAACGTCACCGGAGCCCCCAACACCGGCTCTCCGTTGGCGGTCGTCACGCGCACAGTGACGGGCTGCGGAAGTGGCTGACCGACAACACCTTCCTGAAAGTCGGTGGCGGAGAGCTTCTCGATGCGAGCGACCTGGCTCACATCATCGACAGTGAGTTGGGTCTCCCAGGCCAAGGACTTCGACCTCAACTCAAGAACTCCATCATGCGGATCTCCGTCCCGCAGCAGGAGCCATGCACGTGCGTAGCCGCCTTGCATGCGCTTCTCGAGGTCGTGGAGCCGCCGCTCGATCGACGCTTGAACGTCCGCGCGATAGGCACGCGTGGCCGCATCTCCGTCGCGCTTGGAATGGAGCTGCTGCAGGACCTCCTGCAACACTTCGCGCGACTTCTCGAGCGCACTCCTCTCGGAGTCCGACGGCCATGGAGAGTGCCAGAATCGCGTCCACCAAGGAGCCCGTTCGCCAAGGGCGTCATGGGACCTGGTCAATGCTTCGGAGAGTTCGGATTGAGCAACGTCTCGCTGCGACTCCCATACCGCACGAGCATCTTCATAGGCTCGCGTCCCGTCTTCCCCCAACTCCCTCGCTTCGGACCGCAGAAGCGGACTGGAAAGCTCGAACGGCGCGTCCTCTGCGACCGGCGGATAGGTCTTCACCCACGTCGGAGCCCTCTGCTCGGCGCGTGCGGTCATTCCCCCAAGGAGCACCAACGCTACAAGTACCCAGAGACCCGACATCATCGAGCCCCCCTGCCTATCTCTCGGTCCCAATGTCCACCCCAATCACTGACGTCTAGATTTCACACACCAGGTCCAGGCGGGCCATTCCGCACACACACCGATAGAGGCCCTGTCCTGGGTCATCAATTCGCGAAGGCGCAGAGAAGTGCGGAGCACTCCCAAGCTGACGACCCCCTTGCAATTGGCTTTCCAGGGAAGCAGAGGCATGTCGCCTCCAATCCCACACACAAGATAGGGGTCTTGCCCCTTGCTGCCGAGAGGCCCGGTCCAGCTCCGCACGCGCTCAATCGCCAGAGTGAGCAGCCACCGAATCGGTGTCCCGCAGCATGGACAGCCGTCTACCGCGAGAGACTTCGAACCAAGGCTCCTGGACGGATGGGGCCTCCCGCCTCATCCCCCCAGGGGTGGGGACGCATACAGTTCGATGCTCATGGTGGACGGGATTCATAGGCCCCTACGAGGGACCCGCATCCTTCCCACTCAGGACTGCAGGGCCTGGAGGATGGCCTCCCGCGAGCAGTGCGCATCACAGAGCTCTCGAAACGCAGCCGGGTCGGGAACCGCGCGGACGTAGACCTCCTCGGCCACGGGACTGAGGGTGTTGTACTGGGCGGAGAGAATCGTCGGCTCCACATCCGTGAGCAGGTCGGTCCCTCGCTCGAAGACTCGGATCTGGGGAGCATGACGGAAGCGGGCTTCCACGGTGGCATTGGGGAATACCACCCGGGTGTGATTCCCCTGGTCGTCCCACAGGCGCACAGTGGGTCACCTCCGCGGACCTTGGACGCGGGGACTTCACGGGGGATACCTGTATGCAGCCTGTCGTCTGGGTCCTGGCACTCTCGAGCCTGTTGTCCCTGGGGCTCCTGGTTCGCACCGCGCTGCGCCTGCGTGCCCTCCAGGCGCGCTTCAAGCCCATTCTCGACGTGGAGGCCGAGCGCCAGCGTGTCCTCTCCGCGCTGGAGCGCACCCAGGCCGAGTCCGAGCATATGCTCGCCACCGAGCGGACCCGCGTGGCGGCGGAGCTGGCCCGGGAGCGCGAGCTCGCGGACACCGCCATCCGTGACGCCAGGGAGGAGGTGGAGCGCATCAACTCCTCCACGAACCACGCCATCCGGCTGGAGCGCACGCGCCTCGATGCCGAGGTCACCCAGGTCCGCGAGGAGAAGGCACGCCTGGAGACCCTCATCGTCACGCTACGGGCCGAGCTGCAACCGCTCGAGGAAGAAGCTGTCCTGCGCTCCTACGGCCTCTACAAGCCCATCTACAACCTCTCCTCCTCGGAGAAGTACGAGCAGCGACTCGACCGCCTCCGCGAGGAACAGAAAGCCCTGCTCAAGAACAAACAGGCCGCGTCCTGTCGCATCCAATGGGAGGTCAATGGCAGCAAGGCCGAAGGCAAGAAACAGACGGACCGCACCCTCAGGCTCATCCTGCGAGCCTTCAACGGCGAGGCCGACGCCTGTGTCGCCAAGGTCACCTACAAGAACATCAAGGCCATGGAGGCCCGCATCCAGAAGTCCGCCGAGGCCATCAACGCCCTCACCGAGATTCAGCAGTGCTCCATCGCCGAGCCCTACGTGAAGCTGAAGCTCGCGGAGCTCCGCCTCGCCCACGAGTACGAGGAGAAGCGCCAGGAGGAGAAGGAGGAGCAGCGCCGCATCCGCGAGCAGATGCGCGAGGAGGAGGCCGCCCAGCGAGAGCTGGAGCGCGAAAAGCTGGAGGCGGAACGCGAGGCCCAGCGCGACGAAGAGGCCCTGCGCAAGGCCCGGGTGGAGCTGGAGAAGAGCCAGGGCTCGGCGCAGGCGAAGCTCCTGGAGCGCATCGCCGAGCTGGAGCGGCGCGTCGCCGAGGACCAGGAGCGCCAGCGCGCCATCTCCCAGGCCCAGCTCACCCGCACCGGCCACGTCTACGTCATCTCCAACATCGGCTCCTTCGGCGAGGACATCTACAAGGTCGGCATGACTCGACGTCTGGTCCCCCAGGACCGCATCGACGAGCTCGGCGACGCCTCCGTCCCCTTCGAGTTCGACGTCCACGCCATCATCCGCACCGCGGACGCGCCCTCGCTCGAAGCCGCCCTGCACAAGACCTTCGCCCAACGCCGCGTCAACCGCGTCAACGAGCGCAAGGAGTTCTTCCGCGCCACCCTCGACGAAATCGCCCAGGCCGTGCGCAAGCACCACGGCGACTTCGAGCTGACCCGACTCGCAGAGGCCGCCGAGTACCGCAAGTCACTCGCCATGAACGAAGAGGAGCGCGGCGGTGAAGCCACCGTCATCGCCCTCCCCGAACGCTCCGTCGCCTGACGCCCGACACGCGGGTTCCAGTCCCCCAGGAACACTCCGTCCACCACAGCCGCCACACAGCCCGCAATCGCGACGCAGTGCGTCCTCCTTGGGTGACGCGCGTCATTCCACCGTGCATGCCTGCTCGGTGTCCCGACAACCCTGTTCTCCTTGGCACGCCAAGAAGTCACGCGCCTCACAGGGAACCGCGACGTCACGGTGGGACGGAAGTGGAAACGTGGCATGTTGCGCCCGCGATGGCTGTCAGCGTCTTCGACCTCTTCAAGATTGGTATCGGTCCCTCGAGCTCCCACACGGTGGGGCCCATGCGCGCGGCGCGCTCGTTCGTCGTGCGCCTGGCGGAAGGGGGGCATCTGGAAAAACTCACCCGCCTGAAGGTCGAGCTGTTCGGCTCGCTCGGCGCCACCGGCAAGGGCCACGGCAGCGACAAGGCCGTGGTGCTCGGCCTGCGCGGCGACACGCCCGAGGCCGTCGACGTCGAGGGCATCCCCGCCATCGTCGCCCGCTGGCGCACCGAGGGCCGCATCAGCGTGCTCGGCCAGCGCGACATCACCTTCCGCGACGGCGAACACCTGGTCATGCACCGCCGCCGCTCCCTGCCCTTCCACCCCAACGGCATGCGCTTCTCCGCGTTCGGCGCCGACGGCGTGGAGCTGGCCGCGCGCGTCTACTACTCCGTCGGCGGCGGCTTCGTCGTCGACGAGACCGCCACCTCGGGCCAGGACCCCATCCGCCCGGACGCCACCTCGCTGCCCTTCCCCTTCCAGTCCGCCGCCACCCTGCTGGAGCTGTGCGAGCGCGAGCGCATGCCCATCAGCGCCCTCATGATGGCCAACGAGAAGACCTGGCGCTCCGAGGCGGACATCCGCTCGAGCCTTCTTCGCATCTGGGAGGTCATGCAGGCCTGCGTGCGCCGGGGCTGCGCGTCCACCGGCATCCTCCCCGGAGGCCTCAAGGTCGAGCGCCGCGCGGGCTCCATGTACCAGCGCCTGCTCAGCCGCCCCGAGGCCGGCCTCACCAACCCGCTCACCGTGCTCGACTGGGTCAACCTCTACGCGCTCGCCGTCAACGAGGAGAACGCCGCCGGAGGCCGCGTCGTCACCGCCCCCACCAACGGCGCCGCCGGCATCATCCCCGCCGTGCTCCACTACTACTGGCGCTTCTCCCCCGGCGCGAACGAGGACGGCGTCGTGCGCTTCCTCCTCACCGCCGGCGCCATCGGCGTGCTCTACAAGGAGAACGCCTCCATCAGCGGCGCCGAGGTCGGCTGCCAGGGCGAGGTCGGCAGCGCCTGCTCCATGGCCGCCGGCGCCCTCACCGAGGTGCTCGGGGGTACCCCGCTCCAGGTCGAGAACGCCGCCGAAATCGCCATGGAGCATAACCTGGGCCTCACGTGCGACCCCATCGGCGGGCTCGTCCAGGTGCCCTGCATCGAGCGCAACGCCATGGCCTCCGTGAAGGCCATCAACGCCGCCCGCATGGCCCTCTCCGGCGACGGCCGCCACTTCGTCAGCCTGGACAAGGTCATCAAGACCATGCGCGACACCGGCCGCGACATGAAGGACAAGTACAAGGAGACCGCCCGCGGCGGCCTCGCCGTCAACGTGCTCGAGGTGGCCAACCTCAGCGTTGGCCTCCCCGAGTGCTGATCCCCCCCTGGTGAGGCCGAACATCGGCCTGATGTCTGCCGTCACCAGGGCGTGAGCCGCCCGCGCTCGCGCCTCCCAGCAACATCCAGGGTTTGCCCGCCGCCCTCCTCCCCGGAGGCGCTGGCACACGCGCTGCTATGGCCTCCCGGGTCGCCACACTCCTTCCCCCGAGGCCTCCGCCATGAGCATCGCGCCCCTGCAGAAGACCGCCGTGTCCGCCCCCCAGACCTCCGCGCTGCGCGGCGCGGAGACTGGCGGCTGCATCCGCCCCACCACGCCCCAGCGGTGCGGCACGGGCGGCCCCGGGCTCCAGCAGGACGGCTTCGACCTGGGCTCCCCCAACAAGGCCCACCTGGGCAAGCTGCTCGAGAGCACCCTCTCGGTGATGAACACGCTGGTCCAGGTCGTCTCCCAGCTTTCCGCCCAGGGCGGCGCGCAGGGACTGCAGGGGGGGCTGCAAGGCACCAAGCCCGGCACGTCCCCGTTCGACACCAGCGGCTTCTCCTCCGCGCCCACGTCGAGCGGCCGTCCCCCGCTGGACCTCAACCC